>NZ_JAMXXM010000004.1:0-200827 GCF_024129715.1 Acinetobacter lwoffii | reverse complement strand
TCCCTTCCCGAACTCAGAAGTGAAACCTCTTAGCGCTGATGGTAGTGTGGGGTTACCCATGTGAGAGTAAGTCATCGCCAGCTCATTATTCCTAAACACCCCCTCCGCTAAGGCAGAGGGGGATTTTTTTGTGCGTGGAATTTTAGATAAGATATTTAACATATCTATATCTCAAAGTTGATCAGATTCTTCTGAGACAGAGAATTCCTGTTAATTTGTTTGACCTATTGGGATCTCTGTAAAACTAGCGCTATAAGAGTTTACAAGCTGATCTTATAAACCTTACAAAATAAAAAACCAGCGAATCGCTGGTTTTTTATTGCAGACTATTTTATCCAAACACGCGCATTACGGCTGCGATTAATACCCAAAGAATGACAATCGCCACGATGGGTTCAACAATCTTTGCCCATGTTGGGGTATTGATAACAATGACTTCTTCGACATCTTGATGCTGCTGATTCTGGCTTACCATTTGATTAAACTCCTTCATTGATGCTTCCAATGATAGCTCTTCTTGCACAATTGGTTTAGAGCCTTTGAGTTCTGTTAGCTTGTTTGTTGTCCAAACCCAATCATCTGCTTGACCAGATAAATGTTCAATTTGCCCGGTCAGTAATTCCTGAATGCTATGGATATTATGGTTGCCGGTATCATGCAGTTGTTTTAATTCAATAAGCTGTAAATGAAAAATTTCTGAAGTGCTTTGCTCAAGCTGGGCTCGATCCAGAGTGGATTGATTTTGCGGACTGGTAGCGAGATGACGCACGATTTCCAGGATATATAATTCATCAGGATGATTGATTTCATTATAAATTTTTTGTGGGTTATGACGCCATTCAGTAATAAGTTTTCCTAAAGTTAAGGCATTGATTTCTGATATATATTTTCGTCTTTCTTCTTTTGTATATTCTTTTAGAAGCTCAGGCTTTTGAGTCTCTATCTGTTCAACAAAATATTGTACTAAATCAAAAGCCATTCACTTGCTCCATTATTTTTAATCTAATAGTCTTAAAGTCGGTTTTTTCTTTGGTTGTTCAGTTTGTTCTTCAGTGCTTGATTTTAAAGCATCTTCATCATTTTGTGTATGCTCATATTCACCTGGATCAAAGAATAAACCTTGACCATTTTCACGTGCATAAATACCGAGTACTGCTGCCATAGGCACATAAATATCACGAGAAACGCCACCAAAGCGAGCCGAGAAGCTAATGGCATCATTGCTCATATGCAGCGCATGCACGGCATGTGGCACAATATTCAGAACAATCTGTCCATCTTTAATAAACTGCTCAGGAACCATGGTATTTGGGCGTGTGGCATCCACCAGCAGGTAAGGCGTCATATTGTTATCGCAAACCCACTCATAGATTGCACGTGCCATATAGGGACGGGTAGGGCTAAGGCTGAATTCTTGTTCGGACATGATGTTTCTCTACGGATGCTTGAGTTGCGCTGAATAACGGTTCTTTTCCTGCAATGTCATGGATTTTACAAAGGCAGGACGACTAAAAATTCGTTGGCAATATAAATAAAACGGACGGCATTGCTGCTGTGGTAATTCTACGCCCATCTGTTTCAGACGGATAAAAATTGGTGCCAACATACAATCCAGGATACTAAATTGTTCAGACATAAAATAGGGAAAATGCTGGAATAGTGGCATTAGTGAAATCAGGATATCCTGTAACTGCTTTTGTGACTGAGTTCTGGCTTTCTTATCCAGCGTATCAGGATGGCGTAACATGAGATCAGCCAGTTTCAGCCAGTCATTTTCAAAGCGCCAGATGTATTGTCGTTGCTCTGCCCGGGGCATCGGAGCATCGGCATACAGTTTATTCTGACGATAACGATCATCTACATATTCTGAGATAATCGAAGTATTAAATAATTTAAGTTCATTTTCGATCAGCATCGGCAATTGATTATAAGGATTGAGACTGGCCAGATCCTCATCATCGGCATCCACCAAAATCAGATTATATTTAATCTGTTTTTCGGTAAGCACATAGCGAATCCAATGGGAACGAAAGTCATCGGCATGACTATAGAGAGTGATTCCTTGAAGAGGCGCGCTTTCGACTGACATAAATCCTGATGAGCTTCTAATGAATAGACTAGGATACTAAAATTCAACCTAAAAAGCACCAAGCATCAAAGATCAATCGGCTTGAGCCGAGGTAGATTATAAGAAAAACAACTGGAGGAAAATAAGATGCTGATCAAGCTTCCTGTCATTTTGCTGTTTATCTGTATTGGGATCGCAAATTATTATTTGATGAAGTCATTCTGGTGTCACGAAGGGGTATGGGGTAAGGATGTACATGAACAATAACAAGAAAAAAGTTCTAAATGACCCACTAACCGCCATAAAAAAACCCTGGAAAATCCAGGGTTTTTTGTCCGATTCGGTAAACGAATTAACGTTTAGAGAACTGAGGACGTTTACGAGCTTTACGTAAACCAAGTTTCTTACGTTCAACTTCACGAGCATCACGAGTAACGAAACCAGCTTGACGAAGAGCAGGTTTTAAAGTTTCGTCAGAAGCGATCAATGCACGAGTAATACCGTGACGGATAGCGCCTGCTTGACCACCAATACCACCACCAGCAACAGTGATGTAAAGGTCATATTTGTCAGTAGCTTCAAGAAGCTCAAGTGGTTGGTTAACAACCATACGAGCAGTTTCACGACCGAAATACTGTTCAAGAGTACGGTTGTTAATTACGAGTTTACCAGTACCAGCTGATAGGAAAACACGTGCAGTTGCGGTCTTACGGCGACCTGTACCATAATTAGTAGCCATGTGCTGTTATCCCTTAGATGTCCAAAACTTGTGGCTGTTGAGCAGCGTGTGGATGCTCAGTACCTGCATACACTTTCATTTTCTTGATCATTGCATAACCAAGAGGACCTTTAGGTAACATACCTTTAACAGCTTTTTCTAGAACTGCTTCTGGTTTGTGAGCGATTAACTTTTCAAAGTTAGTCTCACGGATACCACCAGGGAAACCAGTGTGGCGATAGTATTTCTTATCTTGTGACTTTTTACCAGTCACAGTGATTTCTTCAGCATTGATAACAACGATGTAGTCGCCAGTGTCAACGTGAGGAGTATAAGAAGTTTTATGCTTACCGCGTAAACGACGAGCGATTTCAGTCGCAAGGCGACCTAAAGTTTTGCCAGAAGCATCAACAACGTACCAGTCGTGTTGAACTTCAGCTGGCTTAGCGCTGAGAGTTTTCATTAAACCACTACCTATTATAGTTGGTTTGGACTATGGAATCTGTCCAAACTAAAGGAGACGCGATTCTAAACGAATACGTGAAGAATCACAAATGAAAATTAAAATTTCAAGCGCTGTATTTTATCTAATCTCCCTGGTGAAAGAAAGACCTAAGCCTTTATATGCTACAAAAACTGCAACTATATTTGTAACCATAGTTTCAATGGTATCAAAATATTGATTTATAAGTACTCTTTGCAATGATTACTACAGCGTAGGCGTGATCGGGTTATAATATTTCTCAGCTTTGCCAAATTGAGAAGATGATGCTGCCTTTATATGTCACCAGTGGGGAACCTGCCGGAATTGGTCCTGATATTTGCCTGAGTCTTGCAGATCGTGTTGATGAGCGCCCAATTGTGGTATTGGCGGATATTCATATGCTCGAGCAACGTGCTCAGGTACTCAAATTATCGGTTGAGCTGATTGAATATCAAGGACAGGAGTCATCTTCAGGCATCGGTCAGCTATTTGTAGAGCATGTTCCCGTGCAGCAAGACGTCGTATTGGGTGAGCTGAATCCGAACAATGCGGCTTATGTACTGGAGCAACTGCGTCGATCCGCAGACTATGCCATGTCAGGAAAAAGTGTCGGCGTCGCGACTGCGCCTGTACAAAAGTCCGTGATAAATGAAGCGGGCATTTCTTTTAGTGGTCATACCGAGTATTACCAGGAATTTGCTGGTGTTCCACGTGTAGTCATGATGCTGGCCACCAAAACTTTACGCGTGGCCTTGGCCACTACCCATCTTCCGCTTCGTGCCGTGGCAGATGCGATTACGCCTGAACGCTTGCATCAGGTGATTGATATTCTGATTCACGACCTGAAATCCAAATTCAAGATTGAACAGCCGAATATACTGGTTTGCGGTTTAAATCCGCATGCCGGGGAGGGCGGTTATTTGGGGATGGAAGAAATTGAAGTGATCAATCCGGTACTCGAAAGCTATCGTGCCCAAGGTATCAACATGAGTTTAAGCCTACCTGCTGATACTTTATTTACTCCAGAAAACCTAAAAGATGCTGATGCTGTTCTGGCGATGTATCACGATCAGGGCTTACCTGTGTTAAAATCACAGGGCTTTGGTGAAGCCATTAATATTACCCTCGGCTTACCGTTTATTCGAACTTCTGTTGATCATGGCACAGCACTCTCCCTTGCGGGGACGGGACTTGCGAAAAGTTCCAGCCTGCACGTTGCTGTCGATTTAGCCCTCGATCTGGCGCGCCACTGATTATTGTTCATCACTCACGTTGGAAATGTTTTTATGTATCAAATTAATGCCTTAAACCCAAAAGATGAAGGGCATCAGGCTCGAAAAAGATTTGGTCAAAACTTTTTACATGACCAGCGTGTCATTGCCAAAATTGTACGCTCAGTCAATCCGCGTCCAGGTCAGAACATTCTGGAAATTGGCCCGGGTCTGGCCGCTTTGACTTCACCTTTAATTGGTGAATGTGATGCCTTAACCGTACTTGAGCTGGATCGTGATCTGGCTACTGGCCTGCCGGGTCGTGTGCCGCATCCGGAACGTTTAACCATTATTGAAGCCGATGCCTTGAGATACGATTATTCTCAGTTGTTCCAGGAAGATCGTCCATTACGTGTGGTCGGTAACTTGCCCTATAATATTTCAACGCCACTGTTATTCCATCTCTTGGAATTTGGTGACAAAGTGCAAGACATGCATTTCATGCTGCAAAAAGAAGTGGTAGACCGCATTACCGCATCACCCAATACCAAAGAATATGGCCGTCTGTCGGTGATGATTCAATATTTCTGTAAACCGACTTTCTTGTTCGAAGTGCCACCTGGATCTTTTAATCCGCCTCCAAAAGTAACTTCTGCGGTATTCCGTTTAGAGCCTTATAAAGTTAAACCGATTGTGGCGAAGAATGAAAAAGCGCTGGCACGTCTGGTATCTCATGTCTTTACCCAGCGTCGTAAAACCTTGCGTAACAGCTTGAAGGGTATGTTGGTCGAAGAGGGTTTTGAAAAAGCGGGTGTTGACCCGATGGCGCGTCCAGAAACCCTGACCCTTGAACAGTTTGTTGCACTTTCAGATCAAATGGTGGCTTAAATTACGATGAACCGTACTGCTCGATATAATTATGTGATTGGTGATGTTCAAGGCTGTTTTGAGGCCTTGAAAGCTTTACTCAAGGAAATCCAGTTTGATGCAGAACAAGATTTTATCTGGTTTGCTGGAGATTTGGTGGCACGTGGTGAAAACTCCATTGCTGCACTGCGGTTTATCAAAAAGCTGGCTGAACAAGGTGCGGCTGCGACGGTCTTGGGAAATCATGATTTGACTTTGCTGGCTTATGCCCGTGGTATCAAGCCAGTAAAAGAAAAAGACAATGTCCGTGATGTGATTGATGCGATCGACAGTGATGACCTGATTGACTGGCTGCGCAAACAGCCAATGTGTCTATTTCCAAATGAGCAGACTATTCTGACGCATGCTGGAATTCCGAATATCTGGAGTGCAGAAAAAACTGCTCAATTGGCACAAGAAGTTGAAGCGATCATTGCTCATGATGACTTTGATGTGCTGGATGATTTCCTGAAAGAAATGTTTGGGAAAGAACCAGCACTCTGGTCGGATCAACTACAAGGCCATGAACGTATTCGCTGTATCGTGAATTACTTGACCCGGATGCGTTTAATCGATGCTAAGGGACGCCTGGAATACAGCTTTAAAGATGCGCTGGATGATCCGATGCCGCAAGGCTTTAAACCTTGGTTTGAGTTTGAATCACAGGCCGCACAAACTCATCAGATCCTGTTTGGTCACTGGGCCGCCTTGAACGGTAAAACCATTTCGAACAAGATTCAGAATGTAGATGGCGGTTGTGTCTGGGGTAATCAACTGATGGCCTTCCGCCTGGAAGATCAGCAGATGTTTGCCGTGGATAATCCGGTAATGTAAGTAAAGCTATTAAAAAAGCCACGTGATTACGTGGCTTTTTTTCAAATCTTAAATTAGTCTGCTCGAATCCAGGTCTGGTTACGGCCTAGAACTGAAACGCCCATACTGGCACGTAAGGTTAAACGTTTACCGGTATTGTTTAAACGCATTTTTGCATCATAAATTTTACCTGCCAATGGATCGATAATACGACCTTTGTCATAATTTTTGGTGCCTTCAACCAGTTTTAGGCCTTTTAAAATGGTCATGCCTAAAATAGGCTGATTGGTATAAGGTGCAGGGCAGTTATTGCATTTTTCACGTGGATTATAGTCTGGGCGAGGCGTGATTTTTACAATTTTGCCTGAATAGGTATTATTTGCTTCTTTGCTAATGACGATAATCGCTTTAGCCGCCCCCGTTTTATCATCAATTTGTTGCCAGGTCCCGGTAATATCGTCTGCCCACAAATTCGTCATACATCCTGCTGTAAGCGCGGCAAGTAATATTTTTTTAAACATAGAGAGTCATTCCAAAGAATTTTTATCATCGCCCGCTCATGTTAGAAATCTTACTAAAATAGTCAACACTTATCTGAATACTATAGAGTTGATACACTAAAAAAAGCTGCCAATTTGGCAGCTTTTTTGAATAATGAGAATTAGGTATTAATCTTGGCGAATCCAGGTCTGGCTACGGCCTAAAGCGGACACACCGACATAACCACGCAAGGTTAAACGTTTACCATTGGCATTTAGACGCACTCGAGCGTCATAAACTTTACCTGCCAATGGATCAATCACTTTACCTTTTTCATAATTGTTGGTGCCTTCCACATGTTTTAAATCAGTCAATACATCCATGCCCATGATCGGCTGATTGGTATAAGGCGCGGGACATTTATTGCAGGTCTTTTGTGGAGTATAGCCTGGACGTGGAGTCACTTTGATAATTTTTCCAGCAAAAGTCCCATTATCATTTTGACGAATTTCAATAATTGCTTTTGGTGAGCCGGTTTTATCATCAATTTGCTGCCAGATGCCCGTCAGATCCTGTGCATAAGCAGTCCCAGTCATCAGTGCAGCGATGAACATTAATCCTAATTTAGTTTGTTTCATTATATTTATGCCTTTTTTATAGATGAATAAAATATCCCCAACACAAAAGTGCTGTTTTTATTAATCCTGGCGAATCCAGGTTTGTGTGCGACCAATTGCAGATATCCCGATATATCCACGTAAAGTCAGTCGTTTCCCATTGGCAGAAATCCGGCCTTTTAAATCATAAATTTTGCCGGTGAGTGGATCGAGTACCCGGCCATGTGCATAGTTATTTTTGGTGGTAGGTTTTAGTCCTTTAATGACGTCTAATCCCAAAATCGGTTTATCAGTATAAGGTGATGGACATTTGACACATTTTTCCCGTGGGGTATAGCCTGGGCGAGGTGTGACTTTAGTAATCGTTCCGGTATAGGAGCCATCAGCCTGAGTTTTCATTTCAATCAATGCTTTAGGTGAGCCAGTTTTATCATCAATCTGTTGCCAGAGACCAGATAACTCCTGAGCAAAGGCCATAGAGCCTGTGAATAAAGAAGCTGAAAAAACAGTTAAAATTGCGATTTTATACATGCGATATCCTTATCCTTATTTTTTTATGAACATTCACCTAATTCCATGTGGTGAATGTTGACGCAAACTACGTTAATGCACTTTCATAATCTATATTGCATGAAAAAAGCATATGTTTAATATTCATACAACTTAATGCATTAAAATGCAAGCTTCTATCTACTAAAGCATAACCCCGTCACATTTTATTTAATAAAGCAGGAATTAATCCTGCTTAATCCAGGTTTGACTACGGCCTAGTGCTGAAACGCCGATATAGCCGCGTAGGATCAGACGTTTCCCATTAGCACTTAATTTTGCCTTGGTGTTATAAAGATTCCCTGATAATGGATCAAGCAGCTTGCCTTGAGCAAAACTGTTATTGCCGACGTGCTTTAAGCCAGTGAGCACATCCAGGCCGAGAATAGGTTTATTGGTATAAGGTGCAGGACAGGACACACAGTTTTCTTTCGGGGTATATCCAGGACGCGGGGTGATTTTTGTGATCTTGGCAGCATAGACGCCGGAAGCCGTCTCACGAATTTCGAGGAATGCTTTAGGTGAACCAGTTTTGTCGTCAATATTTCTCCATGTCCCTGAAAGGTCAGAGGCCAAAGCCAGATGGCTGAAAGAGGCTAAAAGTAAAGTTGAAAAGAATTGAACCTTTTTCATATATCTGTTCCTAGGTTGGATTAGAGTTCTTACTCTATAGTAAGAACGATTACCACATAAAACAAATGATTAATTTGATTCACTAGTCACATTTTTTGCAAATAAAGTATAAACGTAGGCAACCAGACCGCGGTAAAGACTGCATTGACGGCCATACCAAATGCGGCATAACGTCCTGCAATACTGCCACGCTGCCAGGCCTGAGCTGTACCAATGGCATGTGCGGCTAGTCCTAAAGCCAGTCCAGAAGCGCGCTCATCATTAATATGTTTGAGAATAAATGGCGAAAAGGCTGCACCAATCACGCCAGAAAGAATCACAATCAGAATCACCATGCTGATGGGTGCATCCAGCAGGGTGGCAATATTAATCGCAATTGGAGTAGTCACGGCACGGGTAGCAAACGCCATAATGTCTGCAGAGGACATATGCAGCAGATAAGCCAGTCCCATCGGCAAGGCGACAGCACTGATACTGGCAAAAACCAAAATGCCGATAATGGCTTTGAGCGGCAGGTCATCGTAGCGCATCGCGGCCAGAGGGATAGCCAGGGCGACGGTCACATAGCCGAGTAAATGGTTGAAAAGCGGATTAACTTCATCCATGTAATTTTCATAGGGAATGCCCAGCACAAATAAAATCACCAGTACAAAGAACATGCTGAACACGATGACGGGAATTTGCGGTATGAACCGGTTACAGGGTTTGGCAATCAGATAGGCGCTGAGCGTAACCGCAAAGCCATACAAAATAGATAACATGCGGAACTCCTATAACCAGCGCTTGGCCATTTTGGCGTAAATCCATAAAGGAATCAGGGTGCTGAAAAACATGATGAACAGAAAGGCCGGAATTTTCTGGCCCATATGTACCAGCATCATCAGTGCACCTGCACTGACAGGCAGGAAAGCAAAGGCACTTTCCTTCATCAGTTTGTTATTGGTATCCACGAGGCGGGCGGGGAGTTTGCCGAAGTAGCGCCAGGTAAACAGCGCAATTAAAAGGCTCAATAACCCGACCAGATTGCCTAATTCAGGATGATTCAGTTGGGTCATTAACCAGACCGAAGCTTCCCGAAAGACAATAATAAGTAACAGGGTGCCAATCCATGCTGGCCAATCTATTCGTTTTATCCAGTTCATTGCTATGATCATTAATATTAATAAGTTTACTTATCAAGTTTTACTCGATCTTTGACTGGATTTCAAACGCTTCCAGTGGACGCTGAAATTGCTGCGCCTGTTTGCCTAGAATTTCATCTAAAGGTAAATGCGCCTGTTTAATCAACTGTTCCAGTTTTTGTGGGGCAATTCGAATATGCAGATGCAGTTGGCCTTCATCATCATAATGTTCAGACTGGATCACATTCAGACCATAGAGCTGGTTACGCAGCTTGCCATAAGCGGGTTTCAGGATTAAATCGAAGGACTGTAGTTGCCCCATCAAGGACTCATGTACCGCTTTACGCAGCAGGTCGATACCTTCGCCACTATGTGCCGAAACATAGACCCGTTCCGGTTCACCTGGACGTCGATAAATAATTTTGGCTTCTTCACCGCTACAGTCAATTTTATTGTAAACCTGAAGGATGGGAACATCGGCCCCAATTTCTTTCAGCACTTTTTCAACGGCTTCAATCTGTTCCAGCATCTCTGGGCTGCTTGAATCAATGACATGCAGTAACAGCGTGGCTTCTACGGTTTCCTCCAAAGTCGCCTTAAAGGATTCCACCAGCGAATGGGAAAGATTACGGACAAAACCTACTGTATCGGCCAGTACCAGATTGCCAATCCCATCCCATTCCAGACGCCGTAAAGTAGGGTCCAAGGTTGCAAACAGCTGATCGGCTGCATAGACATCGCTGTTGGCGAGTAAATTAAAGAGGGTCGACTTGCCGGCATTGGTATAGCCGACTAAAGATACTGTTGGAACAGCTGCTTTTTGACGGGCAACACGGCCTTGCATCCGGGTCTGGCGGACTTTATCAATGCGTGCCTTGAGCTGTCCCATACGGATACGCAGCAAACGGCGGTCTGTTTCCAGCAGGGTTTCACCCGGGCCACGTAAACCAATCCCGCCTTTCTGGCTGTCGAGATTGCCACGACTACGAATTAAACGTGAAGATAAATGTTGCAGCTGTGCCAGTTCGACTTGCAGCTTACCTTCATAGGTACGGGCACGCTGGGCAAAAATATCCAGAATCAGTTCAGTACGATCGACCACGCGGCATTTAATCACCTGTTCCAGATTACGGGCTTGGGCTGGGGTTAGGGCATGGTCAAAAATGACCAGATTGGCCTCCAGCTCTTCAACACGTTCAGCGATTTCTTCTGCCTTGCCGGAGCCGATAAAAAATTTGGCATCGGGTTTCACCCGCTGAGCATAAATATGTTCCAGAATTTCAGCATCTGCAGACTGAGCCAGCAAACGAAACTCTTCAGCATCAAGGTCATCCAGCATTTGTACGCTGACACTCACCAGAATGACGCGCTCTTTCCCTCGATGTTGTTGTAAATATTCCACTCAGGCCAATCTCCACTTGAAAACTTTAGTGTAGTTGAAAAAGGGCTGTGCAGATACTGAATTAGCGCGGCTTTGGTTTAGAGTACGCTGATAAACAGTTGTGCAAGTGTTACCAGTACCACGGCATAGATGAAAGTGCCGCCCAAAATATATTTGAGCACTTGTAAAGGTTGAGGTGTGTCGTTCGCGGGCTGGGTTTGATCTGGCATGGCTACGATCCTTTTCAATCTAATATTTCGATAGTTTTAGTTTGAATGATTTTTTAATCCAATTAAAATTGAAGATATAGATGTTATTGGTCGATTTTTATTATCAATGCAAGTTGCGAATGAACAGTATAGAATGAGTTTAATTCGTGGATATTCCCTGTATCTCGCTTAGGATTTAATGACGTTTTTATGAATTCAACTGTACAAAACCAGACTCCAGATATCGAAGGCTTGGCCAAGTTTTTTCTGTATAGCCGGAAAATTACCGCCTCATTGGCCACCATCAGTGAGGGGTTTTATTTGGTTTTTCGTCATGGCTTATATAAAAATCCGAATAAACCGACCAATACGCGCTATGTGCAACATTTTTGCCGCCAGTTATGCAAAGTATTCAATATCGAAGTGCAGGTACATGGCGAGATTCCACGTGAACCCGCCTTATGGGTCAGTAATCATGTGTCCTGGCTGGATATTGCCGTTCTGGGTTCCGGAGCGCGCGTATTTTTTCTGGCAAAAGCAGAAATTGAGAACTGGCCGATTTTAGGGAAATTGGCCAAGGGAGGGGGTACCTTATTTATTAAACGTGGTTCAGGAGATTCCGTCAGGATTCGTGAACAAATTACCGGTTTCCTGAAACAGAATATTCCGGTGCTGTTCTTTCCTGAAGCGACGACTTCTGATGGGCGAGCCATCAAAAAAGTGCATGGCCGGATTTTAGGCGCCGCGATTGAAGCCCAGCGTCCTGTACAAATCTGTCTGATTTGTTATGTGAATCAGCAGGGCGAACTGGATATGGTTGCGCCGTTTGTCAATAACATCAGTTTTGCCGCCCATGTCAAAAAAGTACTGGAAATGCCGCAAGTCATTGCACATTTAGTGGCTTTACCTGCAATTGCCACTGAAGGGCATACAGTTGAAAGCCTCACCCGGGTGGTCCAGGAAAAAATGCAGACCGGCCTGGTTGAACTTCAGTCACGGGTATTAAAAAAGCCTCAATAAGAGGCTTTTTTATGGTTTCTGTTCAAAGAATCAAGCTTACATAAAGCCTTCAATTGGCAGCCAAGACACCAGCTTAAGGCCAGCTTTCTGATACCATTTCATTTTTGGTTCTTTGGTAAATGTTTGAACGTCACCATTGGCTTTCTTGATTTTCCAGTTAATGTTCTGATTCGCATCCAGCACCAGTTTATAAGCATATTTGCTTAAATTTTTGTCCATGGTGTCGTGTACTGCACGTGCCAAAGACGGACTGTTCAGCAACACGCCAATTTCAGTATTCAAATAGGCTGAACGCGGATCAAAGTTAAAAGAACCAATAAACACCTGTTTTTGATCCAGTGCCATCAGTTTGGCATGCAGGCTGGAACGGCTCAGTCCTTTCAGGCTGACTTTAGCTTTTTTCGAAATTTCCTCAGTATTGGCATTTAGGTGATTAGCTTCTGGCGCTGCCAAGAACTCATACAGCTGCACCCCATTTTCCAATAGATCCTGACGATATTTGGCATAAAAGGCATGCACCACGGCAACGTCGTTGGCCTTAAAAGAGTTGGTCAGGACGCGAACCTTGATATTCTCATTCGCCAGTTTCTTTAAACGGTCTGCACCAATTTTTTCCGGGACAAAATAGGCAGAGACAATATCGACACTTTGTTCAGGTTTTTCCAGACGCTGTAATAACTGGAAATTCAGGTGTTCTTCGGTTTTGGCTTTGGCTTTGATTTTGCTCGGTGGGTCTTTGACCACTTCAGCTTCCACCCAATCCAGCTGAATGTTTTGTTCCAGCCATTGGTCAAAGGCTCTGGAACGATTGGCCAGATCCAGATAATTTTGAGTCGCTGGATCCTGACTATGGGTTTCTAGCTGTTCTTTTAAACTTGGAAAACGTAAGCCATGATGCCGTGGATTCACAACCTCTTGCACCGGATAGGCATAATCATCATTCCAGTATTCATCGAAGGAATGAATGATTTCATCCGATGCCGCACCGACCAGCATCACATCGACATCAGAGAACTGATAGCTTTCACTGACATTATAATACTGGTTGCTCATATTGCGGCCGCCAATCAAGGCAATCTGGTTATCGGCAATAAAACTTTTATTGTGCATGCGGCGGTTAATGCGCTTTAAATCCAGCACCATGTCCATGGCGCGGTATTTACGAAAGCGATAGGGATTATACAGTTTGACATCGATATTCTGATGCTGGTTTAAGGCCAGATAAATCCCTTCCATTTTCTTGGCATTATTGTCATCCATCAACAGGCGCACTTTTACGCCACGATCCGCTGCCTGAATAATCGCATGCAGGGCGAGGGCACCGATTCGGTCGTTATCCCAAATGTAATATTGCAGATCCAGACTGCGTTCCGCTTTATTAATCAGCTGAATCCGCGCAGCCAGTGCTTCAAGCGGATCATACAGCACGCGATAACCGGTCAACCCGATGTTCTGATCACGTAAAGGTTCAACAATTTGTGCCAGGCTGGTTTGCGATGTATCCGTTTCAAATGCCATCTGGCTTGGCTGTTCGGTTTGCTTGGGTAAGGTGCTACACGCAGGCAGACCCAGTACCAGGCTACAGCTCAGTAAAATGCCGGCTTTATAGCGATGAGTGCGTATAAAACTTGAGGATTGAAGATGAACTTGATCGCGGGGAGCAGTGGCCATATAAGTCGAAGAATGAAAAATTAGAATTGAGTATAATTGTCAGCTATGAAAAGATAAATATAAAGCCAGTAATATGCTGCTCGACTGAATAAGGCCAATTTATGTGGGATTCGAATTCCGTACTGTTTTATTTTTATCTGGGAATGGCGATTTTAGCCATCTGGGCTGTGGCTCAGGCATGGTCGAGCCAATCACGTACCGAAACCATTCATCCCTTTAAAGCTTTTGGTCATTTGCTGGCTTTTTATCTTGCCTATTTATTAATCCCTTTGGTTTTCTTCAGTATTTATGCTGGATGGACGGGGTATTATTCGCTGCATGAAGCTATTTTTGTATTTTTGCTTAGTGGGGTTTTGACTTATGCACGCTTTATCGAGCCGCATTTAATTCAAGTGAAAACGACACAATATCAGATCAATGCAGATAAACGTTTAAAGCAGCCAGTAAAAATCGCCCTGATTGCAGATTTGCATATCGGTCTGTTTTCGGGTCATGAGCGTCAGTTGCGACAAATTGTACACAAATTAAATCATATTCAACCTGATTTGGTGGTGGTTGCTGGCGACTGGACTTACGAGCCAGAAAATAAACTGGCACAGGAATTGGCAGTTTTAAAAGAGATTCACGCTCCGGTCTATTCAGTCAATGGTAACCATGACGAGCAATATCCCGGACCGCCGATTCGCGAACTGTTGCACTATGCACTGCAAGTCAATCAGGTCATGGATATCGAAGGTCAAATTGTCGAATTTGATGAGTTTCGCCTTTTGGGCGTGGGTGATCTCTGGGCTGGAAAAGCCGATATGCGCAGTTTGCCAGACTTGCCTCAGGACAAGCCTTGGGTCATTCTTTCGCATAACCCGGATACGGTCGATATGATTCCCAAACTGCCAACGCGTCCTCTGATGCTGTCTGGGCATACTCATGGCGGACAGGTAGAGCTGCCTTGGCTAACTAATTACGTCATGAAAAAGGTTTCAATTTTGGGACATAAAAAGGGCATGTACCGCCATGAACATGCAGATGTGTTCGTTACTGTCGGTACCGGCTTGGTCGGTGTGCCTTTCCGTTTCCGGGTGCCGCCTACCATTGATATTATTGAACTGATTTAAATTCAGTCGACGTGCTGTACCACGTTAACTGATGATCCAGACCAGAATCAATAACACCACCGCGACGGCCGCCATCATCCAAATTTTCTTTTCGATTTTTCGGGTTGGCACATTTTCACGTAATTGTTGCGCAGTGATTTCAGCTTCTGTGGATGTGCTCAAACTAGGATGGGTGGGGATTTCCAGTGGCGGTGTCACCAGGTCGATATCACCGGCATCATCACTAAAGCGTGGACCGGTACTTTCATGCTTCATGACCACATCATGTTCCCGCACAATTTCATCAATCACTTGCAGTGCCTGAGCTTCATCCAAGGGTGTGTTCTCGGTGATATAGCGAACAGCTTCTAATTTTTTATCATCTTCCAGCAAAATAATGATATTGACCAACTGCTCCTGCGAGAGGTATTCAATAAGATCCTGCATGGCCTTGCCTCATTTTTTTGAATTGAGTTCATTTGATTGTTGAGCAAATTTAACGAGATAAGTAGCCGAGTTTTGTTGTGAAATCATAAAAAAGCCAGCATCGAGTGCTGGCTTTTGAATCGATCTAAAACCTTAGATCTGATTGTTTACATCATCATTCTTGGTTTCACGAATCAGTAAAAACGCGACAAGCGAGAGGATAGATGCTGCGGTCAGGTAATAACCGACTGCAGACAGACCATAGGCCGTTGCCAGCTTGGTTGCGATTAGTGGTGCAAATGATGCGCCGAAAATACCTGCCAAGTTAAAGGTTAGTGCAGAACCTGTATAACGTACTGAAGTCGGGAAGATTTCAGACAATACAGTACCGATTGGCCCATAAGTTAAGCCCATGATCGCCAGACCAATACACAAGAACAGGAACACCACCAAAGTGCTGCCAGATTCAAGCATATCTGCAAAGAAGATACCGAAGATCGCAGAAATGACACATACCGCAATCGAAGTGGTCTTACGGCCAAATTTCTCAGCCAATACTGCTGAAAGCGGGATAAAGGCAGCAAAACATAGGGTTGCAACTAATTGCAATTGCAGGAATTCTTCACGAGAATAACCGAGTTGTTTTGTTCCCCATTGCAGCGCAAATACCGTAGTCAGGTAGAACACAACGAAAGTACAGATTGCAGCAATCGTACCCAGAACCAGCATACGAGAATGCTTTTTGAATACCTGAACAAAAGGAACATTCACTTCTTTCTGTTTATCCAGCACTTTCTGGAAAGCAGGGGTTTCATGCAATTTTAGACGAATCCATAAACCGACAATCACCAACAAGGCACTTGAGATAAACGGAATACGCCAGCCCCACGCCATAAAGTCAGCTTCAGACATGAAAGCGCCAAGGGTCAGGAAAGAACCTGTTGCCAGAATAAAGCCGATTGGAGCACCCAGTTGCGGGAACATGCCGTACCAGGCACGCTTGCCTTCAGGAGCATTTTCAGTTGCAAGAAGTACAGCACCTGACCATTCACCACCTAGACCCAAGCCCTGACCTAAACGGCACAGTGCAAGTAACAATGGCGCAGCAATTCCGATTTGCGCATAAGTTGGTAACAGGCCAATCGCAACGGTTGAAATCCCCATAGTCAGCAAAGCAGCGACCAAGGTGGCTTTTCGTCCGATCCGGTCACCTAAATGACCAAATAATGCTGCACCAATCGGACGGGCAATAAAGGCAATGGCAAAAGTCGCAAGAGACTGAATGGTTGCGGTCATCGGATCTGTACTGGTAGGGAAGAACAGATACGGAAAAATAATGACAGCAGCGGTGGCATAAATATAAAAATCGAAGAACTCGATTGTGGTGCCTACCAAGCTCGCTGTTAAAACGCGAAATTTTGAATTTTGTGCTGGCTGAGCAGCAGAATTAGACGACGCCATGGAAAACCTTACACTTACTAAAAATAAAAAAACTTAGTTTTAAAAGCGTAATCTTTTTAAAAAAGGCGTAATTTTTTAAAAAAACAACTGCAATCTTCTCGCTTCAACTCGCTCAGGGTCACTGAAATGAAAAAGGAGATGATTAAATCACGTAAAGATAGATAGACAGAAAATGTGATCCTGCGCCTATCAATACAAATATGTGCCAGATAGCGTGGGTATATCTTACTCTTTTTAAAGCGTAAAACAATGCACCCACGGTATAAGCGAGTCCACCAATGATGAGAAAGGTTAAAGATTGAGCACTTAAATATTGCTGCATATCATCAATCACCAGCAGCGCCAGCCAGCCCATGGCCAGATAAGCCGCCAAAGAAAGTTTCTGAAAACGATGAATGAAAACGAACTTGAAAAGTGTACCAAGAAGAGCAATCACCCACAGCGCAATCAATAAATACTGGGCTTTGGCAGTCGGAATGGCAATCGACAGGAAAGGGGTATAGGTTCCGGCGATTAAATAATAAATCGCAGTATGATCGATTTTTTTATAAAAATAACGGCGGTCTGCTGCAGTGGCCATGTGGTAGAGCATAGAAGCAGAAAACAGCAGAATCATGCTCAGCGCATAAACCCAAAGACCAATCCATTGTCCAGTACTTAGGTAAGACCCTTTAATAATCAAAAGAATACCGGCAATAATAGATAGTCCGGCACCTACACCATGACTAATATAGTTAATCCGTTCCTCATTTTGATCATAATCTGGAACCAGTGGAGCATTCTGCATGATTGTCATTCTTTTTCAAATATACACTTGTATAGTAATTGAATTTTGCTTTTAGGTTAAGAAGATTTAAACTTGATACGCAATTCATTTCAGGTTTTATCTATGTCAACGTTGGCAACTCTCTCAGATCAGGAACAGCAATTCTTGGATACCTTTCAGCAAGCTGTTGAAAGGAATCAATTCGATCGCCTGATCTTAAGCCAGTATAAAGGTGAACTGCAGGATTTAGAGAAAATGACCTTGCGAGTCATTACATTAAATGAACAGCGCGTATTGAGCTGTCTATATCGTTACAAGACGCAGGATGTCACGAAAAATTATCCTTTAGATGAAGCATTATTCCAGGTTACTTCACTACTGGCGTGTTGCAAACAGGCCAATCTGATGACAGTAGATGAAGAATTACAGCTGAAAAAAAACAAGAAAAAAGCTATGTTAACGCGTAGCAAACATAAAGCCACGATGAATCAGGTGAAGCCTGCTGAACAAGGCCATGACCGGATTAAACAACGTTATGTCGATCAGGACAGCATCTTTCTCCAACATCTCGGTATTACCGATCAAAAAGCGCAAATCATTCCGAGCATGGCGCGTAAATGGAAGCAAATTAATAAGTTTGTAGAAATCTTCTCAGGTGCATTGGCACAGATTAAGCCACAGGCTGAAGGCCTGCGCGTGGTGGATTTTGGTTCGGGTAAGGGCTATCTGACTTGTGCTTTATATGACTATATGCAAAAACATGGTCAAACGCCGTATGTCACCGGGGTAGAGCTTAATCCGAAAATGGTTGAATTCTGCCAGAATGTCGCGCAGCAATCTGGTTTTGATCAGCTGGACTTTTTCCAGGGGGATGTCCGTACTTATGCACCGGAACGTCTGGATGTGATGATTGCCTTACATGCCTGTGATGTAGCAACAGATTTTGCGATTCATAGCGGGATTCGCCTGAATGCGCAGATGATCATGTGTGCACCGTGTTGTCATAAGGAATTGCGTCCGCAGTTGCAGGCGCCAAAAGTCCTCAGCCCGATGTTGCAATTCGGTATTCATGCGGGACAGCAGGCCGAAATGCTGACCGATACTATTCGTGCTTTATTGCTCAAAGCTTATGGTTATGAAACCAAGGTATTTGAATTTGTTGCGCTGGAGCATACCAGTAAAAATAAAATGATTCTGGCGACAAAGCGTAAAGACTATCAACAACCTGATCAGGCGGTTCTGGCACAAATTCAGGCCTTGAAAGAGATGTATGGAATCCAGAAACATTCACTGGAATTGTTGCTTAATGATCAATGGGATCAGCAGGGAATCGGATCTAAATGCTAAATAGTCCAGAACTTAAAATAATTTCCGGGAGCTGGAAGGATTTGGCAGCGCCTGCCAAAGCGATTCGTGAAGCGGTGTTTATTCAAGAACAGCATATTGCAGCTGAAGATGAGTGGGATGCTGAGGATGTGGTTGCTGTACATTTCATTGTTTTTCAGCAGGATCAGGCGATTGCTACAGCACGCTTATTGTCAAATAACAGTATCGGTCGGGTTGCAGTCCTAGCAACAACACGCGGTTTAGGTGTTGGTCAGCGCTTGATGCAGGCCGTGATTGACTATGCGCGTGCAGAGCAGCGTCAGTTGGTCAAGCTATCTTCGCAAGTGCACGCCATTGGCTTCTATCAAGCGCTGGGATTTGAAGCTCAAGGTGAGGAATATCTGGATTGTGGAATTCCGCATATTGATATGTATTTAAAGCTTTAATTTTCAGCCATTCAAATACAAAAAAGCGAGGCATTGACCTCGCTTTTTGATGCATAGCCTGAATCTGAATTAGTGGCCATGTGCTGCATTTGAGCTGTGCTCGGCATTATCCATATTGGCATGTTCTTCAGCTGACATATTGTGTTCAGCGGCTGTCGTACCTGGATGAGCAGTATTGGCAGCTTCACGTGCTTCACGATCTGCTTGCGCTTTGGCAATGGCTTCTGGAGACATCGTCGGTGCATTTTTAAAAGCGTGTTGCTGGGTAGTTTGTTTATTTTGCTGGCTTGGCATGTAATCCGGTTCATTACTTATCGCGAGCCAAAAAATAAGCATGAATAATCCACCTAAAATACAGAAGATGATAAGTGCTTTCCAGCCCCAAGGAGATTTTTCAGGTGAACTGTGATCAGTCATAGGTCTTACCCACGTGGATATCAAACTTATGTAACTTTATAACATAAATTGATCAAAAAGCAGATCGAAATCTGTCATCAGATGAGTCTATCCAGTGCATTAAGCAAATCCAGAAGATAAAAAAGAGGAAACACGTTCCTCTTTTATTTAAGTGCCTAAGTTATTGAATCGGCTGGGCGTGTGCTGCGCGATCTTTGAGGAGTTGTGGGGCTTTGAAGCGTTCGCCATATTTATTTTCAAGTACTTTGGCACGGGTCACGGCTTTGGCTAAACCATACTGATTCAGGAATTGTACTGCACCGCCCGTCCAGGCGGCAAAGCCAATACCAAAAATGGAACCGACATTGGCATCAACGACAGATTCCAGGACACCTTCTTCCAGACAGCGAACCGTATCCAGTGCCTGTACAAACAGGAAGCGGTCAATCATTTCCTGTTCAGAAATATCGTTGTCTTTTTTCCAGTAGCTGAGACCAGACCAGAGCTGCTTTTTGGCATCGGCCGGATAATCATAAAAACCTTGGCCGGCAGCCTTACCTTTACGGTTAAATTCGTGAATCATGCTGTGAATCACCTCATCCGCAGGTGATTTAGTGATGGTCTGACCTTGTGCTTCTAAAGCTTTATATCTTTCATTGGCCACATGTTCAGACAAGGTCAAGGACACTTCATCCTGAATCGCCAACGGACCCATCGGCATACCGGCTTTGAGTGCAGCCATTTCAATTCGCGCCGGATGTACACCTTCTGCCAGCAGGCGTAAACCTTCCTGCACAAAGGTACCAAACACGCGGCTAGTAAAGAAACCACGGCTGTCATTCACCACAATCGGTAATTTGCCAATTTGCTGCACGAAATCGAAAGCTTTGGCCAGCGTTTCTGGCGAGGTATTTTTACCTCTGATAATTTCCACTAGCTGCATTTTATCGACCGGACTGAAGAAATGCAGGCCGATAAAGTTCTGATCATTTTTTGAAGCCTGGGCTAATTCTGTGATCGGCAGGGTCGAGGTATTCGAAGCCATTACGCCGTTGCTGGCAAGATATTGTTCTGCCTCTTGTGTAACTTGAGCCTTGAGCGTGGGATTCTCAAATACGGCTTCAATGATCAGGTCGCAACCGGCTAGATCTTCATTCGATGCAGTTGTTTGAATCAGGCTTAAAAACTGATCTCGTTTCTCGGCTGATAAACGCCCTTGAGCGAATTTTTTATCCAGCAGTTTCTGGCTATAGGCTTTGCCTTTTTCAGCTGCTTCGATTGAAATATCTTTTAATACTACAGGAATGCCTTTGCTGACAGTAGCATAGGCGATCCCAGCACCCATCATGCCAGCACCTAAAATACCGACTTTAGTGGCTTTCCACTTTTCAATACCTTGAGGGCGACTACTGGCGCCGGACTTGATTGCATTCAGGCCATGCCAGAAGGTGCCAATCATATTTTTAGAAATTTGACCGATCGCCAAATAAGTAAAGTAACGCGATTCAATGGTCAGGGCAGTGTCGACATCGACCTGAGCACCTTCTACCGCAGCCGACATGATCGCTTCAGGTGCAGGGTAGCAGCCTTTGGTTTTATCGCGCAGCATCGCTGGGGCAATCGCCAACATCTGAGCAACTGCTGGTGCCGAAGGATTTCCACCCGGAATTTTATAGCCTTTTACATCAAAAGGTTGTTGAAATTTTGGATTGGCTTTGATCCAGGCAATGGCCTTTTCTAGCAATTCATCGGTACTGTCTGCGACCTCATGAATCAACCCTAATGATCTGGCTTTATCGACTCCAAACTGTTTGCCTTCCATCAATAAAGGAAGGGCATTTTGCAGACCGAGCAGGCGGACGCTGCGGACGATACCACCGCTCCCTGGTAATAAACCCAGTGTGACTTCAGGCAGGCCAAATTTGCTTTTAGGGTCATTCAGGGCAATACGATGATGGGCGCACAGGGCAATTTCCCAGCCACCGCCAAGCGCCGTACCATTCAGTGCAGCAACGACAGGAATACCGCGAGTTTCGATATAGCGTAGTTTGGCTTTCATCTCTTCAATCATATTGAAGAATTCAGTTGCATGCTCAGGAGTGGCTTGAATCAGTTCATCCAGATCGCCGCCAGCAAAGAAAGTTTTTTTCGCTGAACGGAAAATAATCCCGGCAATATCTTCATCTGCTTGTAACTGGACAACGACTTCATCTAGTGCCGTACGAAAGTCGGCATTCATGGTATTGGCAGACTGGTTTGGAGAATCAAACGTTAAAATAACAATATTATCTTCATTTTTTTGATATTGAATTGCGCTCATTATTTTTCTCCTTATACCAGTTCAATAATGGTTGCGATGCCCATACCGCCACCCACGCAAAGTGTAGCTAGTCCACGTTTTTTGCCCTGGCGTTCTAACTCGTCCAGTAATGTCCCTAAAATCATCGCACCAGTCGCACCGAGTGGATGTCCCATGGCAATTGCACCGCCGTTGACATTCACCTTGGCAGGATCAATCTTCATTTCATTGATAAAGCGCATCACCACGGCAGCAAAAGCTTCATTGACTTCAAACAGGTCAATATCATCAATGGTTAAACCCGCCTTAGCCAAGGCCTTACGAGCAGCCGGGGCAGGGCCGGTCAGCATGATGGTTGGATCTGCACCGACCAGTGCCGTGGCCAGTACTTTGGCTCGTGGCTTCAGACCTTGTTCTTTTACCGCTTGTTCCGATGCGATCAAAACCACAGCCGCACCATCGACAATGCCTGAAGAATTCCCGGCATGATGCACATGATTGATAGCACCGACTTCAGGATATTTTTGCAGGGCAATTGCATCAAAGCCCATTTGTCCCATAGTGGCGAAACTTGGATTGAGTTTGCCTAGGCCTTCTGCAGTCGTTGTCGGTTTGATAAATTCGTCTTTGTCCAGAATCACTACACCGGCTCTGTCTTTTACCGGGATAATAGAGGCGTTGAAATAACCATTGGCTTGAGCGGCAGCTGCTTTCTTTTGTGATTGTTCGGCAAACTGATCTACATCTGCACGGCTATAACCGTCAATCGTGGCAATCAAGTCCGCGCCGATGCCTTGCGGAATAAAATCACAGGCCATATTGGTTTCAGGGTCCAGCGCCCAAGGGCCGCCGTCGGAACCCATCGGCACGCGGGACATGGATTCGACGCCGCCTGCAACAACCAGATCTTCCCAGCCAGAGCGGACTTTTTGAGCGGCCAGATTGACCGCTTCCAGACCGGAAGCACAAAAACGGTTGATTTGCACGCCAGCGACATCATTGTCCCAACCCGCAGCAATGGCAGCGGTCTTGGCAATATCGGCCCCCTGATCACCAATCGGGGTGACACAACCCAGCACAATATCATCGACTTTTGAGGTGTCCAGTCCGTGACGGTCTTTCAGTTCATTGAGTAAACCAGTCAGTAATGAAATGGGTTTTACTTGATGTAAAGATCCATCTTTTTTGCCTTTTCCGCGTGGCGTACGAATGGCGTCAATAATATATGCCTCGCTCATAGCATGTTCCTTTTATTGATTTAATGAAAATTATTCTAATGATTCGAGTGTAATCCTTAATTTTTGAAGTGCAATGACGAGAACGGGTCAGATCAATTGAGCGATTTAGCCAATTGTAATTATAAAAAAGCCTAAGCTAATGCTTAGGCGGAGAGAACTGATTTTAATTTTTAAATGTTATTTCGCAACATCATTTGATTAATGATAGCCATGCAATTGACGATACAGACCCGGGGTTACACCGGTCCATTTCTTGAAGGCGCGGTGGAAAGTACTAGTTTCACTGAAACCGACTTGTTGTGCAACATCTTCAAGGGTTAGATCCGGATTAAGTAATAAGTGAATTGCAGCATCACGGCGTAAGGCATCTTTTACGCCTTGATAGCTTTTGCCTTCGGCTGCCAGACGGCGGCGCAAGGTTTGTGGTGATAGATATAACATCGACGCGACATCGTTTAATGTCGGCATTTCTTCCCCAATCTGGCTCTTCAGCACATCACGGATTCTAGAAGTCAGTGAATTGGTATTTTTGAATTTCACCAGCAGTTGGGCCGGTGCTGCTTTCAAAAACTCTTCCAGAGTTTCTTCATTCTGGCGAATTGGCAGGTCCAGATAGTCCGCAGCAAAAGTGATTTCAGTACGTGGCATATCGAACTGCATTACCGGCGCAAAGAATAAGGCATCATATTCATCGGCATGGTCTGGACGCGGATAACTAAAATGCACGCGTTCCAGTGGCAGGCGACGCTCAATGAGCCAAGACGCCAAGCCATGCCAGATCATCAGCATGCTTTCAGTAATGAAATGATCCGGATCCATTGCATTTGGAATGAGTGGTACCAGACGTGCTTCGTGTTTGTCACGCTCCAGAGTCACCGACCAGTCATCACCAAAGAGTTTGTAGAACTGGGAAGACAATTCCAGTGCATCACCCAGAGTTTTGGCATGAATGATGAGCTGGCACATGATCGCAAACGTACCCAGACGGCGTTGCTGTTTGTCAAAGCCGACATGCTCGTCCTGGGTCACCATCCACAACATTTTAATAAAGCGGGTATATTGTTCAGGCGAAATACGCGCTTTGGGCTGATGCAGCAGCTCTGCTTCAATCCCGACGTGAGACAATAAAGTATCGACATCCATGCCCAGACGTTTAACGCCAGATAAGGCAGCATTGACGAAGTGGATACTGATCGTATCACGACTCATGTTTAATCCTTCAGTCTCTTTAATGTTCACTAATAATTGACCTAAATGACGAAAAATAATAAAGCAATGGCAATTTACAAGAATACCTTTGCCATTTTCTTACATATTAGATTGCCGAAACTATCAAGGTAAATGGCTGAACATGACATTGTTTTTATGCATTTATGTGCCTAAGATGCTGAAAAAAGCAATATAAGTAGAGCAAATACTCCAATGTCATATGTATTAAAAGGATTGAAAATCCTAGATTTTTCTACACTTTTACCCGGCCCGTTTGCCACATTATATCTTGCTGATTTAGGTGCAGAAGTTGTGCATATTGAATCACCGACCCGACCGGACCTGTTGCGATTAATGCCACCCTTTGCCAATGGACAGGCCACTTCACAAAGTTATTTGAATCGAAACAAGCAATCGGTTGCACTGGATTTGAAAGATCCTACGAATATTGAACTGGTTAAATCCAGGATTGCAGATTATGACATTGTGATTGAGCAATTCCGTCCCGGGGTGATGCAACGTCTTGGGCTAGACTATCAAACCTTGAGCGAAATTAATCCGAAACTGATTTACTGTTCCATTACCGGTTATGGCCAAACTGGCACATATAAAGATAAAGCAGGACACGACATTAACTATCTGGCTTTGTCCGGAATTGCCGGACACAGTGGCCGGATTGAAAATGGTCCACCAGCCTTGGGAATTCAGGTCGCCGATGTTGCAGGTGGTTCCATGCATGCCGTGATTGCGATTCTGGCCGCGGTGATTGAACGCCAACAAAGTGGCAAAGGCCAGTACATTGACATTTCCATGACCGATTGTGTGGTAACGATGAGCAATCTGGCAGCTTCTGCCAGTCTGGCTGGCAATCAGCATCAATCTCCAGAATCCGGCTATCTGAATGGTGGAACTTTCTATGATTATTATGAAACTCAGGATGGACGTTATTTGTCGATTGGTAGTCTGGAACCACCATTTATGCAGGGGCTGGCACAGGCTTTAGAGCTGCCGATTCTCCTGGACAAAGGCGCTTCTTATGCCGCTGAAGATCATGCTGTGGTGAAGCAGGCGATTCAGAATAAAATCAAGACCAAGTCATTAGCTGAATGGCAAATGCTGTTTGCCGCGCTGGATGTCTGTGTCGAACCGGTGCTCAGACTTGAGGAAGCGTTACATTCTGATCTGGCTCAGCAGCGGGGATGGATAGTACAGGTGCCACTCAAATCCAGCAGTCAGCAGACCGAAGCACAATTGGCTTGTCCGATTAAATTTTCACGTTCCACGATACGTTATGAATTTGTAGGGCAGCAATTGGGAGAGAGCCAAAATTGGTAGAATTTTTAAAGTGTTAATAGAGTAGAGAACGAAAGTAGAGAAAATTTTTCCTATATGAAAATAAGTAATATGATTGAAGAATTTAATCATTATTACTTTAAATTTAATTCAATGCTGTAAATACTGAGATCTGTGAAAATTTGGCAGGCTTATCAATAAAACCGCTATGAAATATGTATAAAAAGCATTTTATTGATAGGTTCAATCTCGCTATCCTTGCCGGCGATATAATAGAAACTACTAGCTGTACGCCATGTATTTATATACTGATTTCGATCAGCAACTGATTAATGAACGTGTTGCACAGTTCCGTGACCAAACGGAACGTTATTTAGCCGGTAAACTCACTGAAGATGAGTATCGTCCGCTTCGTCTGCAAAATGGTCTGTACGTACAGCGTTATGCGCCAATGTTACGTATTGCCGTGCCATATGGTTTGATGAACTCAAAACAACTTCGTAAAGTGGCTGATTTGGCAAAAGAATATGACCGTGGCTACGCGCATATTTCGACCCGTCAAAACATCCAGTTTAACTGGCCTGCACTAGAAAATGTGCCGGATATGCTGGCTGAACTGGCCACTGTGCAAATGCATGCGATTCAGACTTCAGGTAACTGTATCCGTAATACCACGACGGATCAGTATGCCGGTGTGGTTGCAGGCGAAATTGCCGATCCACGTCCGACTTGTGAATTGATCCGTCAATGGTCAACTTTCCATCCGGAATTTGCTTTCTTGCCACGTAAATTCAAGATTGCGGTATCTGCGCTTGAAGAAACTGACCGTGCAGCCACTGCATTCCACGATATCGGTGTGTATATCGTGCGTAATGAAGCAGGCGAAATGGGCTATAAAATCAAAGTCGGTGGTGGCCTCGGCCGTACGCCAGTGATTGGTAGCTTTATTCGTGAGTTCTTGCCACGTGAAGACCTGATTGCTTATTTGGAAGCAGTACTTCGTGTGTATAACTTGCATGGCCGTCGCGACAACAAATATAAAGCGCGTATCAAGATTCTGGTAAAAGCCTTAACACCAGCCGTATTTGCCGAGAAAGTTGAAGCTGAATTTGAGCATACGATTAAAACACTGAAAATCGATGCAGACACTTTGGCAAAAATGGATAAGAACTTCACGCCATTCGATTACCAAGATTATGCAGATGAAGATTTCACTGAACTGTTTGCACAATATCCAAAATTCAAACAGTGGTTCAACATTAATACCAATGCACATAAAGTGAAAGGTTATCGCATCGTGACGATTTCACTGAAACGTGCCGGAATTGCACCGGGTGATGTTAGCACCGAAGAAATGAACCTGATTGCAGACCTTGCAGATCAGTACACTTTCGGTGAGCTGCGTACCACGCATGAACAAAACATTTCCCTGGTCGATGTACCACAAAAAGATTTGTTCGCTGTATGGCAAACCCTTGACCAAAACAACCTGGCACGTGCGCATATCGGTTTCTTGACCGACATCATCTGCTGCCCGGGTGGTGATTTCTGTTCATTGGCCAATGCGAAATCCATTCCGATTTCGGAAGCGATTTCACGCCGTTTTGATGACCTCGATACAATTTACAACTTAGGCAAACTGGATCTGAATATTTCAGGTTGTATGAATGCCTGTGGTCATCACCACGTGGGTAACATCGGTATTTTAGGTGTAGACAAGAAAGGTGCAGAATTCTACCAGATCACTTTAGGCGGTAATGCCGATCATGATGCTTCGATTGGTGACATTCTTGGCCCATCATTTGCAGCCGAAGTCGTGCCGGATATCGTAGAAGAAATTCTGAATACTTATCTTGATCTGCGTCAGGATGGTGAAGAGTTTATCGATACTTATCGCCGTGTCGGCATTCAACCCTTCAAGGAGCGTGCATATGCTTAATACCGCACTTCAAGTGCTCTCTAAAGATGGCACGATTGCAGACAACACATACCAATTAGTTGGTGAAGATAGTGTTTTGCCACAGGGCGATGTGGTTCTGACTGTGGAACAGTTAGACCAGATTGCCAATATATCAGGTAAAAAAGCATTGTACTTAACTGTAGATGCTTCGCCTGAAACCAATGATTTTCCGCTCGATCAGCTCGATGCAATCTTTATTGAGTTTGCCGGTTTTAATGATGGCCGTGGTTATTCATTTGCAGCACTTCTTCGCCGTCAGGGTTTCCAGGGCGAACTGCGTGCTACTGGAGATGTATTCAAAGATGTACTGAATTACATGAAGCGTTCTGGTTTCGATACTTTTGTGATTAAAGAAGGTAAGGATATTCAGGAAGCTGCTGCTGGTTTGAATGATTTCAGAAATCCGTATCAGGCATCGACTGCGGTTGCACAGGCACATTATCAAACAGGTGCATAATTTAAATTAAGTTGCTGTCAAAAAGCCGGATTGATTCCGGCTTTTTTATATCTTGATAAAAACCTTCAACTTTCTTCAAGTTGACAGTTGATCATCCAGTGAATTCCAAACTGATCGCTAAAAGCAGCATAAAGTGCGCCCCAAAATGTCTTTTCTAGCGGCATCTCAATTTGACCATTCACCGATAAAGCATTAAAAAGTCGTTATGCTTCAGCTTGTTCGCTGGCGTCTAAGTTAATGGAAATATAATGGTTATTACCTTGCGTGAACACAGTATTGGTTTGCGCGCAAAATTGATCATTCGTATCGGATGCCATCAGTTCTGTAAATTCGTTAATGGGAAGTGAGATATGCAGGATTTTATTTTTATCCGCTTCCGACAGTCTGACACCTTCGTCAGATGGCATTTCACCATAACGACTCAGACTCGAAAATTCACCGCCAAAAACTGATTTATAAAAGTTAAAGGCTGCTTCAGCCTGACCTTGGAAATTGAGGTAATGATTCAGTTGCATGGGAGAACTCCCTTTTATTTACTTGCTTTAATCTACGCCACTTTGCGGTATTTTGCGCGAGCAAGCTTTATCAAGATGTAAGCGAAAAAAATCCTCCAGATTCGGAGGATTTTTAACTCCCTCTCCTTATGGGAGAGGGATGGGGTGAGGGAAGAGATTAAAATAATTCAATCGCCACAGCAGTCGCTTCACCGCCACCAATACACAGGGTTGCAATCCCTTTTTTTCCACCGGTACGTTTTAGTGCATGAATCAAAGTCAGGATAATACGTGAACCGGTAGAGCCCACAGGATGGCCGAGAGCACATGCACCACCATTGATGTTGACTTTTTCAGGATCTAGCTTGAACTCATCCATTGGGCACATGGTTACCATGGCAAAGGCTTCATTGATTTCCCAAAGGTCGACATCAGAAGCGGCCCATCCGGTTTTATCCAGTACTTTCTGGATTGCAGCGACTGGAGCAATAGTAAACTCAGATGGATGTTGAGAATTCGATGCATAGGCCACAATTTTGGCTAAAGGATTTAAACCTTTTGCTGCTGCATTGTCAGCCGAGGTAATTACTAAAGCTGATGCGCCATCTGAAATCGAGCTGGCATTAGCCGCCGTAATCGTACCGTCTTTAGCGAAAGCAGGACGCAAAGTTGGAATTTTATCGATGTTGGCATTAAATGGTTGCTCATCTTTATCAACGACCACATCGCCTTTGCGGGTTTTAACTGTTATAGGCACGATTTCATCAGCAAAGTAGCCTTCATTGACCGCAGTTTGCGCACGCTTTAATGAGCGAATCGCAAAATCATCCATCTGCTCGCGAGTATAGCCTTTGGTATTTGCCATATCTTGGGCAAATGAACCCATCAAACGACCTGTTTCAGCATCTTCCAAGCCATCCAGAAACATATGGTCCTTGATTTCACCGTGACCCATACGGAAACCGCCACGTGCTTTTGGCAATACATAGGGCGCATTAGTCATGGATTCCATGCCACCTGCAACCACAATATCAGCAGAACCTGCTTTAATCATATCCGCCGCTTGCATGACGGCTTTCATACCTGAACCACATAATTTATTAATGGTCACAGCACCAGTAGAATCTGGAAGACCAGCTTGACGCATGGCTTGACGTGCGGGGCCCTGCTTTAAGCCTGCCGGGAGTACACAACCCATAATGACTTCTTCAATATCCGCTGGTTGCAGACCCGCACGGACAATTGCTTCTTTAATGGTGACCGCACCGAGTTCTGGAGCAGTTACACTTGCAAGACTCCCCTGAAAGCCACCCATGGCTGTACGTGCACCATTGACAATTACGATGTCAGTCATTGTTCTCTCTCCGTATGAGTTTTAATCAATTTTTCAGACTTAAGCAGTATATTGAAAAAAACTCAGGATTGAAGCGTTAAACGCAGAGAAGCATAAACTGGATAGTTCTGTTAGCAAGATGAGAGACTTTCAATCCGGATATGCCCCATTTTGCTGAGTACAATACGCTGTTGGCTAGAAAGATGAGTAGAACAATAATAGAAACTACCATTTGAACCAATCGGCAGGGCAGTGTGCGCTTGATAAGTGACATTCGGTAAACTTAAAGCTCCTCGCCAACTTAGGTTACCGTATTTGAGGTTCAGTGCATCAATATGTAAAATTTGTTCGTCTACATCCACTTGCCTATTTTTATTTTTATCAATGAAAACTAGCATGTTCTTATTCCATTGATTGGCTTGGCAACTGAGAGAATCTTGGCTCGGGCAAATCACAATATTTTGGTGAAACACTGCAGCCTGGCTGCGTGCATAGCGATTAATTTGAGATAATTTGATCGGAATACTTTTGGCTTCCTGTTTGGATCGATACTCATGGAAGTACGGTAGGGCGATACTGACGAGAATTGCAATCATTGCAATACAGATAATTAACTCAACAATAGTGAACGCTCTTGTTATTTTTTTATACATAGAGTTACCTGATTTATATATTATTTTTATAATAAAGATGTTATTAATTATACGTTTTTTATGCTTTATTGAGCGTGTAAATCAGTGCTTACTTAAGTTTCAAGAAAGCTGTTAAAAATAATTGGCAATCACAATAGGTCATTCAGAATAAAAAATTGAGTAAAAAATTACTGAATTACAACGGAAATTGTAAGTAATTTTGTCAATAATTTACTTGATTAAATTAATCAAGCACTTGGAAAAATAATAAAGTGTTTGTATGATGCCATGTGAATAGCTTAAAAATAACACTGGGGTAATAAAAAGCCTATCTCAGGATGGCCTATTACAGGCTTGAGCTTGAACAACAATTGTTATCTCTGGAGGATAAATCCATGAAAATGAGTCGTATTGCTTTAGCTATGCTTGTAGCTGCACCTTTTGCTGCTGCCAATGCAGGCGTAACTGTTACTCCGTTAATGCTTGGTTATACTTGGCAGGACACTAAACACAATAACGGTCAATCACAGTTATTATCTTCAAAACTTGGTCAAGGCGAAATGAAAGACGACTTGTTCGTTGGTGCAGCGCTTGGTGTTGAATTGACTCCTTGGTTAGGTTTTGAAGCTGAATATAACCAAGTGAAAGGCGATGTTAGCCAAATGAATGGTTCGCGTAATCGTGAACAACGTCCTGATACACAAGTTCTACCTGGTGCTGAGTACAAATCAACTCAAATCAATGGTAACTTCTATGTTACTTCTGATTTAATCACTGGCAACTATGACAGCAAAGTGAAGCCTTATCTATTAGCAGGTGCCGGTCACTACAAATACAAATTTGATGGCGTAGGTCGTGAGAACTCTGTAAATGCAGCAAATGCGATTGACCGTGGTAACACTGAAGAAGGTACTCTAGGTAATGCAGGTATCGGTGCATTCTGGCACATTAACGATGCATTGGCGCTCCGTACAGAAGCTCGTGGTACTTATCACTTCGACGAACAGTTCTGGAACTATACAGCACTTGCTGGTCTTAACGTAGTTCTAGGTGGCCGTTTGAAACCAGCTGCTCCAGTGGTAGAAGTTGCTCCAGTTGAGCCAGTAACGCCAGTTGCTCCAGCTCCACAAGAGTTGACTGAAGACCTGAACATGGAACTTCGTGTGTTCTTTGATACCAACAAATCAAACATCAAAGATCAATACAAACCAGAAATCGCGAAAGTTGCTGAGAAGCTAGTTGAATATCCAAACGCTACTGCTCGCATCGAAGGTCACACTGATAACACTGGTCCACGTGCATTAAACGAACGTTTATCTCTAGCGCGTGCTAACTCTGTTAAATCTTCACTTGTGAACGAATACAACGTTGACGCATCTCGTTTGTCTACTCAAGGTTTCGCTTGGGATCAACCGATTGCTGACAACAACACTAAAGAAGGTCGTGCTATGAACCGTCGTGTATTCGCGACGATTACTGGTAGCCGTACTGTTTTAGCTGAACAGCCAGTTGTAGAACAACCAGCTCAATAATTCGTTATTGAATACTGATTAAAAAAGGCGGCTCTTTGGAGTCGCTTTTTTTATACCTGTATTTTGACTACACTTAGCCCGTTAAGATGTCGTTGAGTAAAAATATGAGTGTCGAAATTCCTGAAGACTTGCACAATCTGGAAGCCAATGGTGGAATTTTTGCAATATGGATGATTTTTCATCATTATGGAATTGATTTGAATATTCCTGATTTAACTCAGCTCTGTCAACATGACCCTGAAATGGGAAGCTCCAGCATCGCACTTGCGGTTGCTTTAAAAACACTGGGTCTGGATGTCGATTTTTATACTGAACATGATGCAGATAAACAGCCAATTGAAGTCGATTTCTATCAACAAGCACATCGCTTAAATATTCCTGTTATAGAACAGCCATTGTCTTATACAGAAATTCAGGAAAATGTAGAAGCAGGCCGTTTTGTGATTGTATTTTACGATACCCTAGAAGGTGTGGGTAATCATTCATTAGTTTATGCAATCGATGAAAATGAAATCAGCTTCTTTGATAGCTTTGAGGCAATGCCGGCGCATGTGTTTGAGCAGCAACGTCGGGTAGACGGAATTTGCCAGCAAGTGATTGTGATTGATGATCGCAATTTCGTGATGCGTCATAGTTAATTCAAGAAATAAAAAATCAGCCCGTAAGCTGATTTTTTAATGAATAATTTTTTATTCCTGATCAAGTTTCATCGGCTGCACATCCATCTCTTGATAAGAGACCAGTTTGGTTTTTTTCTTCCATTTGTAGCCAAACCAGATGGCCAGGAATAGCGGAATACTGATATAAGTCGATAGCACACCCATCCATTGACCGGCCAAAACGTCCTGATAGTTCTGACCCAGAACGACAATTGCACAGAGGATAAATGCAAACCAAGGGGCGAAAGGAAAGAATTTAGCGCGATAAGCCAGATCTTCCAGTTTATAACCTTGAGCTAAATAACCTTTACGGAAGCGGTAATGTGAAATTGCAATCCCAAGCCAGACAATAAAGCCACACATCCCCGACATATTCAGTAGCCAATTAAAGACTTCCTGTTCACCAAAGAAAGTGGTCAGGAAGCACAGAGCTGCGATCGCCGTAGTGGCATAGAGTGCATTCATCGGCACACCACGCGGGTCCAGACGCGCAAACATTTTAGGTGCACTGCCTTTACGTGCCATATCAAACAGCATACGTGTAGACGAATACATGCCCGAGTTACCTGCAGACAAAATAGCGGTCAAGATCACCGCATTCATGATACTGGCGGCAAAGGCAAAGCCGGCTTTTTCATATAATAAGGTAAATGGCGAAAGCGCAATATTATCTGTCGCAGCGGCCTGTAATAAACGTGGGTCATTATAGGCAATCAGAGTGCCGATAATGAAAATACACACAATATAAAATAACAGGATACGCCAGAAAATTTGTTTGATGGCCACCGGAATGGTTTTCTTTGGATTTTTCGATTCACCTGCCGCCACACCGACCATTTCGGTACCTTGAAAGGAGAATCCGGCAATCATCGCCACACCAATTAATGCCTGGAAACCACCGACAAAGGGTGCATCACCAATGCTCCAGTTGGCAAATGCTTCCGCACCCGGGGTCAGCATGATCTTCACGATCATCCAAATTCCGATGATGATAAAGGCAATGATCGCGAGAACTTTCACCAGAGAAAAGAAAAATTCGGATTCGCCAAAGCCTTTTACTGTCAGGGCATTAATCCCGAAAATAATGGCAAGGAAGATGGCGCTCCAGTACACGCCCGGAATATCTGGAAACCAGAATTTCATAATAAACTGAACTGCAACCAACTCAAAAGCCACAGTAATGGCCCAGTTGTACCAGTAGTTCCAACCCAGAGCGAAACCAAAACCACCTTCGACATATTTGGTGCCGTAAGTGAAGAATGCACCTGAGGTCGGGTTATGTGTGGCAAGCTCGCCTAGACTGGTCATCAAGAAATAAATCATGATCCCAATCAGTACATATGCAAGTAGTGCACCGCCTGGTCCAGCGTTGGCAATGGTCGCCCCTGAGGCCAGGAATAGACCTGTACCAATTGATCCGCCAATGGCGATCATATTCAGATGACGAGCACCCAGCTTACGCTGCAGCTGCATCGTGTTTTGCGTTTCGCTCATCATGATTCCTTAACATTTTTTTGAGTGCTGGCGAAGAGCACTTTAAAGCCTTGTTGATCCGCTTTCACTGTGCAGCGACCAAAGTTTTGTTCAATCAGGGTCGGGTAGTTCAAGAAACGGTTGGCCACGATCCAAAGCTCGCCGCCCGATTTTAAATGACGACGTGAGGTTTTACACAAGGTTTCGCTTGCCGTGTAATCAGTTTCGATTCCCATATGAAAAGGCGGATTACTGACAATAGCATGTAGGAACAAGGGTGCATCCTCAATGCCAGTGACCGCTTTGATTTCAATCTGTTCAGGGGTGAGCTGATTTTCTTCAAATGTCATTTGTGTAGAAGCCAGTGCAAAGGCATCAACATCCATGGCAAAAATCCGGTTTTTCGGATTCAATTTTGCCAGATACGCACTAATCACACCTGCACCACAACCAAAGTCGGCAATTTTACCTGAAGTGACTTGTGACAAATAAGGTAATAGCGTGGCAGTTCCTACATCCAAACGGTTTTGACTAAAGACACCTGGAAGGGCGCAGATATTCAGATCGCCATTTGGTGTCGAAACGGTATAACGCTGCGCCCAGTCTGCAAGTGCTTTTTTCTCGACCGTATGCTCTAGAACCAATTGCCAAAGCTGGCAATGACGTGCGCTTTCAAGTTTGAGAGTTTTACCAAAAGGCTGCAACTGTTTGGCTGCGCGTTCTATCCCGCCTTTCTTTTCACCGACCAGAAAAATACTGCTGCCCGGTTTAAGCTGCGCTGCCACATTATGCAATAAATAATTCAACAGTTCTTTAGACTTGGGTACAAAAATAACTGCCTGATCAAACTCAGCTTCAGGCATCTCTGCACCAAAATGCACATCTGCTTGTTGTGACTGGAAATATTGAAAATCATTAAAATTCCATGTCCAGACAGCGGGATTGATAGAGGCATCGAATTCAGCGAGCAGATCATCTGTTGGTGCATTAATCAGTAGGATGCGACCCGACAAAAAATCATATTGTCTTAATAAAACTTCGCTTTTAGGATCCATAGGTATCTCTCCAATATAAAGAACACTGCCTAAGTCTGACCTAGACAGTGTTCTTTGGACATGAAATTACTTCTTTGTTTCAGGAAGTACTACATTCAGAATAAGGGCAGCGATACCACCAGTAGCAACGCCTGAGCTAAAGATATTACGGAATAACTCAGGAAGATGTTCAAGAATTTGTGGAACTTGTGCAACACCTAAACCCAGTGCCAGTGAAATCGCAATGATCAGCAGGGCACGACGGTCCAGATGGACACCAGACAGAATGTTAATGCCAGAGGCTGCGACTGCACCAAACATCACCATCACTGCACCACCCAGTACCGCTTGCGGAACGGCCTGAATAATACCAGCAACTGCAGGCAGTAAACCAAGAATAACTAGCAAAGCAGCAATCCAGATGCCGACATAACGACTTGCTACGCCCGTCAACTGAATCACACCATTGTTCTGTGCAAATACGGAACTCGGGAAGGTGTTAAAAATACCGGCAAGGAATGAATTCGCGCCATTTACCAGTACACCGCCTTTAATGCGCTGCATCCATTTTGGACCATCAACTGGCTGGTTGGAAAGCTTTGAAGTCGCAGTGATATCACCAATCGCTTCTAAAGACGTCACCAGGTAAATAAATGCCATTGGAATAAACAGGCTCCAGGAGAAGCTTAAACCGAAATGCATTGGGGTTGGAATCTGTACCAGTGGTGCATCTTTCAGACCAGAGAAATCCAGATGACCCATAAAGCCTGCCAGAACATAACCACAGATCAGGGCGATCAAAATGGCAGAACTTTTTACCCAGGTAATCCGGATGCGGTTCAGGATAATGATCAGCGCCAGGACGGTACAAGACATGATCAGGTTGTCAGCATTGGCAAAAGTTTTATCGCTCATGGCCTGATAACCACCGCCCATACTGATTAAACCTTCTTTAATTAAGGTCAAACCAATCAGCAGCACGACAATCCCGGTCACCAGCGGTGTAATCAGTTTTTTGATCCAAGGCAGAATTTGTGACACGCCCATTTCAATAAATGCACCTGCAATCACCACACCAAAAATAGAAGCCATGACTGCTTCTACAGGTGTGCCTGCAGCCACCATGGCTGAACCAATACCAATAATTGGACCGATGAAGTTAAAGCTGGTTCCTTGGACAATCAGCAGACCGGCACCAAATGGCCCCACTTTTTTAGACTGTAAAAAAGTCGCGATACCCGAGATCACCAAGGACATGGACAAAATCATGTTGGTGTCTTCTTTGGAAACACCGAGCGCTAAACAAATCAGCAGGCCAGGGGTCACAATCGGGACAATAATCGCCAGTAAGTGCTGGAATGCAGCTAAAAAAGCAATCAGTGGTTTTGGTCGATCTTCCAGACCATATACCAGGTCGAGTTGATCTTTAGAAGGAGGAGATTGATTAAAATCAGACATGTGTCAATGCAAATTAAGGCTGGGTGGCGCTATTCTAATCGAGTTACACGTCTTTACAAAATCAAAAAAGCCCCAACGGAGCAAAAAAAGTTGAGGAGTGTGGTTACAGTGACTATAAAAGTTTTGTATTTTTCTGTATAATTTGCCCTCAAATTACATACGCATTGAATTTACATGTCAGATATTAAAACTCTCCGTAACATCGCCATTATTGCGCACGTCGATCATGGTAAAACCACTCTTGTAGACAAACTTTTGCAACAATCAGGTGCTCTCGGTGATCGCGCGGGTGAGATCGAGCGTGTCATGGATTCTGGCGCTATTGAAAGCGAACGTGGTATTACCATTCTTGCAAAAAACACTGCAATCAAATGGTTAGATGAACGTACCAATACTGAATACCGTATTAACATCGTGGACACCCCGGGACACGCCGACTTCGGTGGTGAAGTTGAACGTGTAATGTCGATGGTTGACTGCGTACTTCTTCTTGTAGACTCACAAGAAGGCCCGATGCCACAAACTCGTTTCGTAACGCAAAAAGCGTTCGCACGTGGTTTGAAACCAATCGTGATTATTAACAAAGTAGACAAGCCAAGTGCGCGTCCAGACTGGGTAATTGACCAAGTATTTGATTTGTTCGATAACTTAGGTGCTTCTGACGAACAGTTAGACTTCCCAGTTGTTTATGCTTCAGGCCTTCGTGGTGTTGCTGGTCCTTCTCCAGAAGAACTTGCTGAAGATATGACTCCGTTGTTCCAAACGATCGTAGACATCGTTGAACCACCAGCGGTTGACGTTGACGGTCCATTCCAAATGCAAGTATCTTCACTTGACTATAACAGCTTCGTAGGCGTTATCGGTATTGGTCGCATCCAGCGTGGTTCAGTGAAATTAAACACACAAGTAACTGTAATCGATAAAGATGGCAAAACACGTAACGGCCGTATCTTAAAAATCATGGGTTATCATGGTCTAGATCGCGTTGACGTTGAAGAAGCTTCTGCAGGCGATATCGTTTGTGTAACAGGTATCGATGCACTCAACATTTCTGACACCATCTGTGATCCGAAAAATGTTGAAGCTTTACCGCCATTGTCTGTAGATGAACCTACAGTATCGATGACATTCCAGGTAAACAACTCACCGTTTGCTGGTAAAGAAGGTAAGTTCGTAACTTCACGTAATATCCGTGAACGTCTAGACCGCGAATTGATTCACAACGTAGCATTACGTGTTGAAGATACTGATAGTCCAGACCGTTTCAAAGTATCTGGTCGTGGTGAACTTCACCTTTCAGTTCTTATTGAAAACATGCGTCGTGAAGGCTTCGAAATGGGCGTATCGCGTCCACAAGTAATCATCAAAGAAATTGATGGTGAAAAACAAGAGCCATACGAAAACGTTACTTTTGACGTTGAAGAACAGCACCAAGGTGCTGTAATGGAACAAATGGGTCACCGTAAAGGCGAAATGACCAATATGGAAGTTGACGGTAAAGGCCGTATCCGTATTGAAGCAACTGTTCCTTCACGTGGTCTGATTGGTTTCCGTTCTGAATTCCTGACCATGACTTCTGGTACAGGGATCATGACGTCTAGCTTCTCGCACTACGGTCCAATGAAGCAAGGTACTGTTGCGAAACGTCAAAACGGTGTACTGATTTCTATGGTTCAAGGTACTTGCTTGGGCTATGCACTGTTCACACTTCAAGACCGTGGTCGTCTATTCGCGAAACCACAGTTAGAAGTTTATGAAGGTATGATTATCGGTATTAACTCTCGTTCAGACGACATGACAGTTAACCCGACTAAAGCAAAACAGTTAACGAACGTACGTGCTTCTGGTACTGACGATGCGTTGACGCTGGTTCCTGCAATTGAATATACACTTGAGCAAGCGCTTGAGTTTATTGAAGATGATGAACTAGTAGAAGTAACACCTAAGTCAATCCGTATCCGTAAGCGTTTCTTGACTGAAAACGAACGTAAACGTAACCGTTCAGGTAAATAATCGCTAGATTATTTCGGGTTTTCAAAAACCGTAATCTTTTCGAAGATTACGGTTTTTTTTATATTTAAGCGATGCTCACATTGCAATTTACTAAAACGCATTAAACTAAGTCAAAATTAAAAGTATTTAGTCAGGTATAATTTGACCCAAAACTTGAAAATAAAATATGGGAGCAGTTATGAGCATTATTCAAGAATTTAAAGAATTTGCGATCAAAGGCAACATGATGGATCTGGCGATTGGTGTCATCATCGGTGGTGCTTTTAGCAAGATCATCGATTCATTGGTGAAAGATATCATTATGCCTTTAATTACCGTGATCACTGGTGGTGGCGTCGATTTTACCCAAAAATTCTTTATCTTAGGAAGAAACCCAGACAATTTACAATCTTTGGATGCCTTGACTAAGGCGGGTGTGAATGTACTGACTTATGGTAACTTTTTAACGATTTTAATTAACTTCTTAATTTTGGCTTGGGTCGTATTTTTATTGGTGAAACTCATGAACCGTTTACGTAAACAAGAAGGCCCAGTCGAGGAAACTCCGACTACCCCAGCCGATATTGAATTACTGCGTGAAATTCGTGATGAATTGAAAAAGCGTCCACCTCAAGTCTAATGTTTCTAATCCCCCTAAATCCCCCTTTTATAAAGGGGGGGGAACTCCTCCCTCTGTCAAAGGGAGGTAAGGAGGGATTTATAAATATTAAAAATCCATCCGAAACTTAATTTCGACCAAATGAAAACCAAACTGGCTTTTGACCGGGCCATGTAATACCCGTTCAGCGCCAGTAAACACCAGTTTATCAATCACTGGAACCAGTTGGCCTTTCTTCACTTCACCTAGCTCACCGCCACGTTTGGCAGAATTACAGGTTGAATACTGTTTTGCGATTTTATTAAAGTCGGCACCACTTAAAATCTTCTTTTTAAGCTGCTCAGCGGTTTCTTTATCTTTAACCAGAATATGACGCACAATGGCTGTTTTCATGACTTTTTCCCTCGTACAGTTGCCACTTTTTTGACAGGGAGATGGATCTTTTTCAAAGGTTGGCATTCAGGACAAAAAACTGAAGCCCGTTGCCCCAATTTAATATTTTCAAGCGTGGTCTCGCAGTTCACACACATTTCACCGGCACGGCCATAAGCTAGCAGGGTTTGCTGAAAATAGCCATTTTCGCCCATGGCATTGGTGTAGTCTCTTAAGGTTGAACCACCCAGATCAATTGCCTGTTTCAAGATACGCTTGATTTCCAGCACTAGCTTTTCAATCTGCACCAAGCTTAACGTCGAGGCCGGTTGTGCCGGATGAATCCCCAGATTAAACAGACTTTCAGTCGCATAAATATTGCCTACGCCCACCACCACATGGTTATCCATAATTGCAACTTTGGTGCCAACATTTTTATTCTTCAATTTTTCAAATAAATACTCGGCATTAAAGTTCTCGCTTAAGGGTTCTGGCCCCAACGTGTCAATCAATTTGCTTTGTGATTGTGCATCTAGCCAAAGAATGCAGCCAAAACGGCGAGGGTCATGATAACGTAGTTCGATATCTTCAAACTGAATGATCAGATGGTCATGTTTGCGTAATTCTTCATTGCCATCGCATAGACGGAAACTCCCCGACATTCCCAAATGCCAGAGCATGGTGTCGTGTTCAAACTCTGCCAGAATATATTTAGAACGGCGAGTGAGATTCAGTAATTTTTGCCCCACCAGCTTTTCTATATTTTCTGGAATGGGCCAGCGCAAACTTGACTGACGCACTTCAACACGTTGGACGCGTTGCTCTAATAAAGGCAATAAACTGGTTTTGGTGGTTTCAACTTCTGGTAATTCAGGCATAACGCATCAGTGGCGAGGGAGATGCAGCTAATATTGGGTGAATTGGCTGGGATTGCAAGCGTTAATCTGGGTGAAATCGCTGGAAAATGACTGGGTATTTCATCTTTATTTAAACTGGAATTGTTTAAAGAATAAACTAGGTTTCTATGTTTTTATAGCGAATTTTCTTAGGAGGAAATCGAATGGAAATTATCAATACATTATAAGTTGATGAAAATATATAAATAATTTAAGATTGTTAAAATAAAAATTATATTTTTATGTTTAAGGCATAACTAAAAGTTTAATGAGTAATAAAAAAAATGCTGGGAATTTATATGAAAAGTTATGTAAATTCATGCACCTAATAGCAATTTAAAAACCTTGCTTGTTTTTCTCTCCGAATGTTTAGGTTTTACATGAAATATTTAGGTCTAGCTCTATTGCCTTTAATGGCTGTCATGACAACCGCTCAGGCGGAATCTGCATTTGATCCACAAGGTCAGTATTTACTGGGGGACTGGAATGGTCAACGTACAGAACTGGCCCAACAGGGAATTAAATTTGAAGCCAATCTATTAACCGATACTGCCTATCTTGCTGATGGTGGTCGTAATGACGGCGCAGATCCATTAACTTCTGCCCAATTATGGCTAGGTACTCAACTGGATATGGAAAAGCTGGCGGGATGGAATGGTGTCACTGTACGTGCCGCGATGACTGCACGTCAGGGTCAAAGTACCTCTGTTCGTGACTTGCAGGATCCTAGCGCACCGCAACTGGCCAATGTACAAGGCACTTTTGGACGTGGTAATCAGGATAGCCGTCTGAGTGAGCTGTCTATTGAAAAGAATTATAAAGACCAGGGGCTCAGTATTAAGGCGGGTCGTCTTGGTCTGGGTATGGACTTTAATGTCATGGCCTGTGATTTTGCCAGTACGGCATTTTGTGCAGCGCAAATGGGCAAATGGCAGGGCAATATCTGGATGAATACGCCTGTAGCACAATGGGGTGCGCGCGTGAAGCAGCAACTCAATCCTGAACTTGCCGTACAAGTCGGTGTGTATGAGTTTAATCCGGATAATGGTAATGGCGCTAAAGAAGGTCAGGGCTGGAGTCTGGATACCGACCATGCAGATGGCGTGACGATTCCTGCAGAAGTCATCTGGACGCCGAAATCATGGGTGAATGGCCTGCCGGGCAGCTACCGGATCGGCGGGATGTACAATACTGCCGATGATGTTGCCAACCAAAAAGATATTGCCAATCCTACTGATGCCAAAAACCGTACTTTTGCAGGCTGGTTAGCTGTAGAACAACAGTTAACGTCTACAGGTCAGGGCCGTCAGGGTTTGCATTCATTTGCTAACTTTACCTGGCATGACCGCGATACTAACAAAGTGGATAATTCACAACAAATTGGTGTGAAATATATCGGTCTTGCGGACAGCCAGCCGAATGACATTTTAGGTTTGGCGGTCAATCGTGTACATATTAATGACCGGATCAAGAATCTAAATTCTGATGCGAGTGCAGAATACAATATTGAACTGAACTATAGCTATAACGCAACAAAGTGGCTGATGCTGCGTCCAAACCTGCAATATGTCATTAATCCAGGTTCAAGCAACAATGTGGATGATGCACTGGTACTTGGTTTGACTACACGAATCATCTTCTAAAGTTTGATCGTTCACGTTATAACTAAACAGGCTCTTAAGAGCCTGTTTTTATTTTTAGAGTGAAACTGGGCAATAAAAAGAGGAAATACAGCGTGGCATTACTATTTCAACCTATTCAATTTGGATCACTGCAACTTCAAAATAAAATCGTAATTGCGCCGATGTGTCAGTACTCCGCAACAGAGCAGGGGGAAATCACCTATTGGCACGAGCAGCAATGGGCCAACTATGCCTTATCGGGTGCAGGTTTATGTATCGTCGAAGCGACTGCGGTACAGCCAGAAGGCCGGATCAGTTATGCCGATCTGGGTTTGTGGAATGACGAACAGGCGAAGCAGATCAAGACCTTACTGGAAAAAGTTAAATCCATTTCCCCGATGCCTTTTGCCATTCAGCTCGCACATGCCGGACGTAAAGCTTCAACAGATAAACCATGGGCAGGTAAAGGTCAGTTTAAGCCGAATGAAGCACATGGCTGGCAAACTGTTTCTGCCAGTGATATTCCTTTTCAGGCAGATGAGCATCCACCTAAGGCCTTAAGCCAGTCGGAAATTGAGCAGGTCGTTGCTGACTTTGCAGAAAGTGCCAAACGTGCAGTTGAGGCCGGTTTTGACCTAATTGAGCTGCATGCAGCGCATGGTTATTTACTGCATCAGTTCATGTCACCACTTTCAAATAAACGTAATGATCAGTATGGCGGCTCACTGGAGAACCGGATTCGCCTGACTCTGGAAGTATTACAAGCCATGAAAGCGGCGGTTCCAGAAGGTTATCCAATTGGAGTGCGTATTTCAGCCAGCGACTGGATGGATCAGCCAGACAGCTGGACCATTGATTCTTCAATTGAATTGTCCAAAGCACTAGAAGCTGCGGGTGCTGCTTATATTCATATTTCCAGTGCCGGCTTACATGCTAAACAGAACATCGATGTGAAGCCGAATTATCAGGTGCCTTTTGCAGATGCGATTAAGAAAGTCGTGAGTATTCCCGTGATTGCCGTCGGTTTGATTACTGAAGCTAAGCAGGCAGAAGATATTTTGCAAAAAGGTCAAGCTGATGCCATCGCACTGGCTCGTGCCATTCTTTATGATCCACATTGGCCTTGGCATGCAGCGGCAGCACTTGAGGAAAAAATTAAGATTTCACCGCAATATCTGCGCTGTGCACCGCATGGTTTGAATCACCTGTTTGAGCCTTTTTAACACTGCTTTAGTCTCAGAAATTCTTATAATGGAATATCACTGGCAAGAGGATACTGCATTATGATTTTTGCGGTCATTGTGCCCATATTTTTATTATTGGCACTGGGTTATCTGACTGTAAAGAGTCAAGTGTTAAGCAAAGAGCAGGTGGGGACGGTCGGTGCTTTTGTCATTAAAGTGGCCTTGCCCTTGCTGTTCTTTCAGTCCCTTGCCTCCAAAGACCTGCATGAAATCTGGTATTTTGAATACTTTGCCGTGTATAGCAGTGTGACCTTGCTGCTCTATGGTAGCGGCTTCTGGATTATGCGCCGTCATTTTCAGAATACGCATTCGCAAAGTGCAGTGCTGTCGTTGGGCGCTGCAATGTCAAATACTGGCCTGATTGGTACGGCTGTGCTCAGCTTATTGATCGGGCAACAGGCGATGACCTATACCTCTCTGGTGGTCATCATTGAAAGCGTGTTGCTGATTCCGCTGGTGCTGGTCATGGCTGCGCTGGGCACACAACATCAGGCAAATCTTGGCGCCATTTTGAAAAGTGTACTGCTGACCTTGCTGAAGAATCCCTTGTTTATGGGAGTGATGCTGGGCATGGCCTGTGCGGTTTTCCAGATTAAAATTCCAGTCTATCTCGATCAGGTCTTCGCCTTGATTGGTCAGACGGCCTCACCATTGGCCTTGTTTGCCATTGGCGGCGGGATCGTAGGAATGAGTCTGAAATATGTCAATCTGCAAAGTTTCTATCTGGTATTTTCCAGCAATATCATGATGCCATTATTGATGTATCTGGGACTGAGCCAGTTAACTGATTTAAGTCAGGAAATGGTCCATGCTGGTACGCTCATTGCAGCTTTGCCGATGCCGACGATTTTTGGCATGTTGGGACAGGCGTATGGTCTGAATGATCGAACTTTAACGCCATTGTTGATGAGTACCATTGCCGGTTTTATCGTGACCAGTGGCTTAATTGCCTTGTGGTGGGGATAATCTTTTAGAAGATGAATGCTCTGCTATTAAAAAGCCCCAAATTGCATGGGGCTTTTTATATTTTAATTTTGTGGAATTAACTTAACTTTTCTTCGCAGGTGCTTTTTTCTGCTCAGCCAGCATTTTGTCTACCGCTGCCAAAGACTCTTTGGCCTGTGGAACATTTTGCTGCGCCAGTGCGGCAAAGATTTTCTTCGCTTCTGGCAGGTTTTGCGGAACAATACTGCCATTGGCAAACATATTACCTACTGCCATCAGCGCCGGAATATAACCTTTTTTTGCCAGTTCCTGAATGCTGCTTAGGCCTTGCTGAATCGGTTTTTCATCTTTGTTTTTGAAACCGCTGCTGATGTCATATAAGGCTTTGGCATGAATGGCCTGCATATTGCCTTTGCTGATTAGCGGTTGCAGCTTTTGCAGTCCGGCTTTATTTGACGCTGCTGTATTTTCAGAAAACAGCAGTATGGCCAGATCAATGCTGGCATCATCAAATTTGGCTGCCGAAGCGCGTTCCAGATGCTGTTTGGCTTTGGTCAAATCCTGTTTGAGTCCGAGTGTGCCGGCTGCATAATTTTTACCCAATACATAATTGGCCACCGGATAACCTTTGCTGGCTGCCTGTTCGTAGAGCTGAATGGCTTTTTTCTCGTCTTTGGTTGTACCTTGGCCGGTTTGGGTCAAATAGCCTAAGTTATATAAAGCCTGGGCGTTTCCTTGACTGGCCAATTGATTCAAAGCGTCATAGGCACCTTTAAAATTATTGGCTTTGACCATGGCCTCAACTTTTTGAAATTGGGGATCGACTTGATCTTTTACGGTATTTGCCAAAGCGAATTGCGCAGAAACGGCAAGAACTGCAGCGAGTACTAATTTTTTCATGGTTCCTATAACCTTATTATTGCTGGCACCTTATTCCTTGGTGCGGTTTTAATCATTTTCACTTACATCATAAAAGGATTTTGTGCTTTGTAAATATACAATTTGTCACTAAATACAAATCATCGAAGCACAATACCCCGATTAAATCGATGCATGATTCGGACAGGTTTCTGATCAATCCTGCAGATATCAAAAGGATTGCTTTGCTTCAGCTGACTTCTCTGTTTAAATCTCGGTTTGAATCAGACTCCCAGGATTTCACCATGTTTGTCAAAACGATTAAACGTCACTATGACAGAATCAATGCTGATGAATCGATTGCCGATGAAGACAAGATTGATGCGCTGCTGATGAAACTTGGTGCAGAGTTTTTGATGAGTCAGGAAGACCGAGTATATGTCTTTCAAAAAGGTGAACTCACGGCAAAGTTTGATGCCAAACATGCGCGGGCCTATCATTTTAAAGATTATGTGGTAAAAGACATGAACAAGCTGTTTCATGGCTTCTAAAATAAAAAAGCCAAGAATTTTATCTTGGCTTTTTTATGAGTTATGCAGTGATTATTGCGGACGCGCTACATCACTGCTCAAAGCTTCAGGAAGCTCCAGAACTTCGAGACCTAGCTCGGTCAATGCTTCAGGTTTTGCCACGACTAGCGCTTTATAACCGTCGTCAATCGCGATGCTATTGACAATTTCAACATCATTATTCAGTTTGGTCGCAACATCAGGCACGGTACCTGTGCCTTGAACCAGATGTAACCAGTGTTTTGGCTTGGCTTTAAACCACAGGCGTGCAATGACTTCCTGACCCAAGTAGCAACCCTTGTCATAGTGAATGCCTTCGCGTTGATGCAAACGTAATTCTTGTGGTTGAAACAGGGTTGCAGTGGCAGCCTGAATCCAGGCCTGACCTGATTCAATGGCTTGCTGTTCCCACATCGTTACATCGGTTTCAGTCGCCACAAAGTCAGTATGAATGCCATTGATGACTGGATAAACTGGACCAACCAATTCCAGTTTCATTTTTGAGAAGGCGCCAAATTTTTTAATATGATTGGCCAGTTCCGTGGACTGATCTTCAGTGCTGACGATTTCAAAGCTTTCCGGACTGATTTTTTTAAGCCATAAGCCAAATTGAATGCGTCCTTTCAGACTGCAGATTGCAGTATAGCGTGTCTGGTTTTCCGCCAAAGTTTCAGTATTCAAAGTCACCTGACCTTGAAGGAATTTTTGTGCATCTACACCATTCAGACTAAACAATGTAAAAGCAGGAGACGCTGCCATAATAAGCCCCGGTTTGAATACTATAAATCAATGCAGTTATTGTGCAGCAAGCATCAAATAGAGGCAAACAAAAAAGCCAACAATCGAAATCATTGGCTTTGAGCGAGCAGATCTTTAGTGGTGATGGCTAGCCGGTAATGACGAATCACAAGGGAATTTGCCTCCACAGACCCGTACGGTTTCCATCATGCCCTGATCTTCATGGTCGAGGATATGACAATGTTGTACGAAGTCACCTTCAAATTTCTTGTAATGGCTGCGGACAATATAGGTATAGTTTTGTTTTACAAAAAGCGTGTCCTTAAACTGTCCTTTCATGCCACGGTATTGCACATCATCCAGAACTGGATTTACCGGATCTTCTGGAGCTACTGACTCACTGACATCCTTACCTTGGGGATTCAAAATTTTAACAATCTGGAACGGGTTAACATGAATATGGAACGGATGACCACCAAAACCAGCGCTGGTCAGTTCCCATTCATCAGTCTGTCCAACTTGTAACTGACGGACATATTCGCCATCCACTGAACCATCTCCATCAAAGAAATCTCCAAAACTCAGTGTATCTCCATCTTTTTTATGCCGGAAGCCAAATTTGAATACGCCAGTTCTAGGGTCGGGACCGAGCGAAAAAGCACTATATTGTTTTGGTCGGGCAGCAACTACTTTATCAATTTCCGGCATCATCAATGATGGATGATCACTAAACGCAGAAAGATTAAGCTGAGATAACTGGCTCTGGAGGTCTTTGCTTAAACCAATTTTTTGTGCCCGATCTTTCAGGAACTGTGCAGCAGTCTGAGCCTTGGTCTTGGCTGCTTTTACATTGACCCATCCCAGCAGTTGGGCATTGAACCGATGATTTGGAGCAATTTGAGGGCCTACATTCGGTAATGGCGCGTTAATTTCATCATCGATATTCAATTTGGTGTCAAAAATGCAGTATCTATTGGTGGTCGGAAAGGCAACCATTGCATCATGACGATAACCAGGATGGAACACGGACAGGGTTCTGGTCTGTACATGATTCATGGTTAAGCCATCTTGCGCGATGGTATGCACATTCAGGCTATTCAGCTTCTCAAATTCAGCTTTCTTGTCTGCCTCCTGATAGGCTGAACAGGCTTTAATAGTTTGTTCTGCGCTAAACTTACTGGAATTGGGAATTTCCTTAATGATTAAACCAATGGTATCGCGTACACCACCATGAATCATGCGCCAGCGGTTAAACTGATTCTGTTCTGCTTTGATCTCACCTAAAATTTTACCATTGATAGAGGTGTAGTAATTCTGGTTAGTCCAGAAGCCACCAATAGACAGGTCATTATAATTTTCCAGCATGCCTATACCTACACCTTCACAGTTATTGGGAACAGCGAATGTGACATTAGGATCGGGATTGCTACAGCGATATTGGATTTGCTGGAACAACAGGATGTTTTCGTTTGGGTAACTGTTTTTTTCTTTCCATAGAATATCCATATCTCCAGTTGAGGTGACTTTGCCATTTTTGACTTTTGGTGCTCTTGAGCCTTCAACAATCAATGGGCCTGCCATGCCATTCGACACCTGAAGAGCAGTTGAGCCATGCAGATGAGCGTGATACCAGTAAGTCCCTGCGGGATGATTCGGTTCCATTTTGAACTGATAATCAAATTTTTCCTGAGGTTTGAATTTCAAAAAGACATTATCGCTATTGCCTTGAGGACTGACCCAGAAGCCATGGGTATGCAGGTTGGTGGTATTAAAGCAGTGTGGTTCATTTACATTCTCAACATGAGTTGGGCAGGTTGTTTCTGACTCGGGTGGCAGCTGGTTATTCAGGTTAAGCGCCATGGTTTCACCCTGTTTGACCCGAATCTGTGGTCCGACCAGCTGATCCCATAAGCCGTTTCTGGGGTTATAGAGCTTGTTAGTCTTATAGGCCACGATCAGCTCATATTTGCCTTTGGCACTTTTCGGTAACAGGGGTGGGTTGCTAATCAAGCTGTCTGATGTTGTCGGAACGGGATGTGAGGGCTTGGGTGAAGGTGTGGGGTGTGAGGGATGAGAGGGTTGGGACGGATTAGAGGGATTTGACGGTGGTGATGGATTTTTTGTTCCATCCCAACCGCGAGCTAAGAGCGTCAAAATGGCGGCTATAGCTCCGAATATTGCGATTTTCAACATTTCAGTTCTGCCTGTTATGGTTATTGTTTTAATGTGAGGATTGTGGAGAGTGTGACATGCGTCACACTGAGCTTCTGATAGTTTTGGAAAATCTGCTATCCTAAATTAGGGGATTGAAATTTTGCTAAATGCGGCGGCAGGACAGGCCTATGAAAACCAGTGAGACTATATTTTTTTATCTTTGAAAAAATGCACATAAAATTAATTATTTATTAATGATATTAGTGGTTTAGAGTAATATTCAAATAAAAAGATAGAGAAATATTTTGCAACATAAGACTAAAGAATAAGGCGAATTATTCAGATTTTTTTAGCAAAAGACCGCTTTAAAGCAAAAATTCTAAAGTCTATGTAACAAATTTTTGCGAAAATACTGTTTTTTATGATTAAGTGTTTGAAAAATATGAAATTTGGGAAATGCTATTTGTGCAGCGTACAATGCTGCTATTACAAAAGTAACTCATCAATATCTATTGATGAATAAAAATAGAGATAAACGAGGGCAGGCAAGCTTATGAACAACAACTACCGTAAACCGCTGCAATCCACCCAGCTGGAATATTATGACGTGCGACAGGCCGTAGAAGATATTCAGCCAGGCGCATATGCCAAACTTCCTTATACTTCCAAAGTTTTGGCAGAGCAGTTGGTGCGTCGTTGTGATCCTGCCATTCTGGAACAGTCTTTACGTCAGCTGATTGAGCGAAAACAAGAACATGATTTTCCTTGGTATCCGGCACGTGTAGTGTGTCATGACATCTTGGGGCAAACGGCACTGGTTGACCTTGCCGGTTTACGTGATGCGATTGCCGATCAGGGCGGTGACCCGTCTAAAGTCAATCCGGTGGTACCAACCCAGCTAATTGTCGACCATTCACTGGCGGTTGAGTTTGGTGGTTTTGATCCGGATGCCTTTGAGAAAAACCGTGCTATTGAAGACCGTCGTAACGAAGACCGTTTCCATTTTATTGAATGGACTAAAACCGCGTTTGAAAATGTTGATGTGATTCCTGCGGGCAATGGCATCATGCACCAGATCAATCTGGAGAAAATGTCTCCGGTGATTCAAAACCGTGATGGTCTGGCATTCCCGGACACCTGTGTTGGTACAGATTCGCATACGCCACATACAGATGCATTGGGTGTGATCTCGATTGGTGTGGGTGGCTTGGAAGCTGAAAATGTGATGCTTGGTCGTGCGTCTTGGATGCGTCTGCCTGACATCATTGGTGTGGAATTAGTCGGTCATCGCAAGCCAGGTATTACCGCAACTGACATCGTCTTGGCATTAACCGAATTCCTGCGTAAGGAACGTGTGGTTGGCGCATATTTAGAATTCTTCGGTGAAGGCGCAGACAGCATGTCAGTCGGTGATCGTGCCACGATTTCTAATATGACCCCGGAATATGGTGCAACGGCAGCCATGTTCTATATCGATCAGAACACGATTGATTATCTGACCTTGACCGGCCGTGAACCTGAGCAAGTCAAACTGGTAGAAACTTATGCCAAAGAGATCGGGCTTTGGGCATCGGATATGACCCAAGCGGAATATCCACGTGTGCTGCGTTTCGATTTATCGACTGTGACACGTAACATCGCTGGCCCATCGAATCCACATGCACGTGTATCAACCTCTGACCTGAAAGAAAAAGGTATTGCCGGTAATTTAGAAGCAGCTCGCGCGCAAGAAGCAGAAGGCTTGATGCCAGATGGTGCGGTGATTATCGCGGCGATTACGTCTTGTACCAATACCTCCAACCCACGTAATACCGTGGCAGCCGGTTTACTGGCGCGTAAGGCCAATGAATTGGGCTTGGTGCGTAAACCTTGGGTGAAATCTTCTTTTGCACCGGGTTCTAAAGCGGCTGCTTTGTATTTGGAAGAAGCAGGCGTACTTAAAGATTTAGAAAAACTGGGCTTTGGTATCGTGGCCTATGCATGCACGACTTGTAACGGCATGTCGGGCGCATTAGATCCAAAGATTCAGCAGGAAATCATCGACCGTGACCTGTATGCAACAGCGGTGCTTTCGGGCAACCGTAACTTCGATGGACGTATTCATCCTTATGCGAAACAGGCATTCTTGGCTTCACCGCCTTTAGTGGTGGCGTATGCAATTGCCGGTACGATTCGTTTTGACATCGAAAAAGATGCTTTAGGTACAGACAAAGACGGCAATCCGATTTATCTAAAAGATATCTGGCCATCGGATGAAGAAATTGATGCGCTGGTAAAAGTTGCTGTAAAACCAGAACAATTCAAAAAAATCTACATTCCAATGTTCGATTTGGGTGTGAATGAAAAAGCAACAAGTCCGCTGTATGATTGGCGTCCGCAAAGTACGTATATTCGCCGTCCGCCGTATTGGGAAGGGGCTTTGGCTGCACCGCGTACCTTGTCAAATATGCGTCCGCTGGCGATCTTAGGCGATAACATCACCACCGATCATTTGTCACCATCAAATGCCATTGTTTTAGACAGTGCTTCGGGTGAATACCTGAAAAAAATGGGTGTGCCTGAGGAAGACTTTAACTCTTATGCAACGCATCGCGGTGATCACCTCACGACGCAACGTGCGACTTTTGCCAACCCGAAACTGTTTAATGAAATGGTGGTGCGTTCTGACGGCACGATCAAACAGGGTTCGAAAGCGCGTGTGGAGCCGGAAGGCGAAGTGATGCGGATGTGGGAAGCGATTGAAATCTACATGAACCGTAAACAGCCGTTGATCATTATTGCCGGTAAGGATTACGGTCAGGGTTCGAGTCGTGACTGGGCGGCGAAAGGTGTTCGTCTGGCTGGCGTTGAAGCGATTGTGGCAGAAGGTTTTGAGCGTATTCACCGTACCAATCTGGTCGGTATGGGGGTGTTGCCGCTTGAGTTTAAACCGGGTACAGATCGTAAGACTTTAGGTCTTGATGGTACTGAGCTGTACAGCGTGATTGGTAATATCGCGCCACGTTCGACGTTGACTTTGGTGGTTGAACGTTCAACCGATGATGGTAAGAACCAGATTATTGAAGTGCCTGTGACTTGCCGTCTGGATACTGAAGAAGAAGTGCATGTGTATGAGGCGGGTGGGGTATTACAGCGCTTTGCACAGGATTTCTTGGAAGGGAATGTGGCTTGATTTAAGTTACTTCTTTTTAATCCACCCCAACCCTCCTTTTTAAAAGGAGGGAGTTCTCATCTTTTTGAAAGATAAGAAGCATTGCTTCGCAAGGGTGAAGTTAAAATTATTGAAGTTGTTTAAAAAGACCCTACTGTGAAGTGGGGTTTTTATTTAGAGCATTAATGTCTTTATCAAGAAAATACAAACAGGTACTTTTCTTTTTATATTTAAGCAATTGAGCTTCCTCAATGATTAAAGACGTCTATAACTTTAAGGGAATATAAAATTTCATATGGCTATGGTGATAATTTTGTATTAACGCACTGCGCTATACTTGGCCTTATGCATCACTTATCTCAATGTTATTAAACTAGTTAACTTGAAAAAAATAATAAATTATCACTTAATTAATGAGTTACTAAATAATAATTAGAAATACTACTTTGCCCAAACGACACTATCATTTACAAAAATGGACAATAGACATTCATCACCAGAGGGTTATACTAGTCAGACCATTTCTAAAACCATGGAGAACAAAGATGGTTACTGCTGGCGAAAAACCCGGAACAGGCTTCTATTTTTGTGTTCAATGCGGACACCGCACCTACTTAGAAATTGGTACTGATCGTTTACCACCGTGTACCAAATGCCAAGGCAATCAATTTAACAATAAGAATGCCTAAGCAAAACAACTCAAACAGTTACCCTCTGTTTTGAATGAAAGCCCTATTACTCGATAGGGCTTTTTGCTATCTAAACTTCGATATTTATGATTTAGATTTGATTGAAAATTAACCAATAAAACCCCATATAAAACCCTAGATTCAAAGTATTTAGGGTAGCTCAATTGCAACATTATCTTGATCTTAATCACGACTCAGGTGTTGCCAATTACGAGATTGGTAACGAGTTTATTCGGGTTCAATTTAAGAAAAACTCGAAAGTTTACACTTATAGCTATAGCAGTTCCGGTTATCAGCATGTCGAAAACATGAAACAGCTCGCTCAATATGGCGATGGTCTGAATGCCTATATTAATCATCATACCCGACAGCTCTTTGTACGATAAAACTGGTCTGCTTCTTGCTTCAGTGAAAGTTCTAGAAGGCAAATATTTTTCTAAAGGATAAATATCTGCCTAGAAATAGTGCAAGTGCATATATTAAAAAGAGGGCTATCACCTATGGATATTCAACAGCACGCACCAGAGTCAGGAAAGTTAGATAAAAAAGCCCATTTCTATTCTGCATGGCCACTGATCCTGATTCTTTTTGGGGGCGCGATTGGCTCGGTTTACGCTGTGATCGCTTATTTGCTTAATTTGAAAATTTATAGTTCTGAGTTGACTAGAATTAATAAGGTACTGGCTAATCTTCTGTGCGGGATGTCCGCGATTAGTGCCTGGTGGTTTAGTGCGCAATGGATTCAGGGAACATTCTTTCAATAAAACAGCAATCCTGTCCTGAATATAAATTGCAATAAAGTCTCATTTTGGCGAATAAAAAAGCATAAAAAATTGGAAATGGAATTTATTTCTCTATATGTGGGTTAATAATGAAATAAATTTTCAGATTTAATGCAAATTAAAAAAACATAGGAAATTAATCCCGTCCATCTTTGCCTAATATAGCTTTCAAGGGTGTGATGGGATCGGAAAGAGTAGCATGCTGTGAGCGGCGCAAAACGCGAGTGCAGTACGAACCCAAAAGGTCTCGATTCGGCTTAGGACGCTATAGACCAAAAGTTTATAGGCTATAAGATCAGGTCTTACAAAGAATGATAGTTGAAGTAAACCATTGCGAGTTTTCCCAACACCCTAAAAAATTCTCCAGCAATATATGTAGAATTAAAAATTAAAATAAATATAAATCATGAATTTAATAAAAATATCCAGCTAAGCAAGATACAAATAAGCCCTTCATTTCTCAACCTGATCTGTTATTTTAAAAACATCAGTTGCCCCTTAGGGGAATCCTCATGAATCTCGATATCTGGTGTCGTTTTTTACTGTTTTGCACACTCATCAATTATGTCATTCTCATGATCTGGTTCGTGGTCTATGTCTTTGCCCGAAACTGGATGAAGCAGGTGCATGGAAAATGGTTTCGGCTGCCAGATACCAGTTTCGATATGATTCATTATTCGGGTATGGCGCTCTATAAAATTGGGATTCTGCTATTTAACCTGACGCCGTTAATTGCAATCTATCTGATGAATCAAAGCTAAGTGCGATGTTGTGATTGAATTTTCAAGTGATAAAAATAAGATTGGATTAATATCATTTTATCGCTACTTGATAGCGTGGCAGGATCAATAAGAACGAAAAAAGATTTCAAAGGAGTTGAAGGATGAATCAATTCAAACCGGCCCTGATTTTAGGTGCCTTGATCGGCTTGGGAATGATTATTGCAGGATGGATTCTCGGCAATAGCGCGCTGAAAATTAAACAGTATGAACGTATAGTTTCGGTCAAAGGCTTGTCGGAACGCGAAGTCAAAGCCGATGTGGCGGTATGGCCAATCCGCTTTAATGCCGGCAGTCAGGATCTGGCCGAGTTGTACGATACCATGCAAACCAATACCCAGGAAATTCAGACCTTCTTAAAAAATGAAGGATTTAGCGCGGAAGAGATTACCAGTGCTTCACCGAGTATCACCGATAAATACGCGCAGCAATATGGCGGGGATGCCAATGTCGCGCTACGTTACACCGCCAGCCAGACCATCACCGTCTATACCCACAAAATAGATGCAGTGCGTGCGGCACAAAGTCGTCTGGTGGCCTTGGGCAGAAAAGGCATTGCCTTTGTCGGAGATGATTCCGGACAAAGAACGGAATATTTATTTACTAAGCTGAATGACATCAAGCCTGCGATGATTGAGCAGGCCACCGAAAATGCGCGCAGTGTAGCGGAAAAATTTGCTGCAGATTCAAAAAGCAGTCTGGGCAAAATCAAGTCCGCCAATCAGGGGGTGTTTAGTATTGAAGATCGCGACAGCAATACGCCGTATTTGAAAAAAGTACGCGTGGTCTCGACGGTCGATTATTATCTGGCAGATTAAGCTGAGCTGGTCAAGCACGGTAATTGACAGCCTAGAAGCCGCTTGTTATTTTGCGCGCATTATTCCAGATGCTGTACCCTTAAAATGCCCATCAACCATGACTTTGTCTATTGTCCACCGCAAGAACCACTGCATATCGTTTATGAAGATGATGATCTGGTGGTAATTGAAAAGCCGGCCGGATTATTGTCGGTTCCGGGGCGTTTACCTGAACATCATGACAGTGCCTATTTGCGGGTTCTGAACCAGTATCCGCAGGCCAAAATTACCCATCGTCTGGATATGGCCACCTCCGGTATTTTGATGTTTGCCAAACACCGCGATGCAGAAGTGGCGGTGAGTAAAATGTTTCAGGCACGCACGGTACATAAAAATTATGTTGCACTGGTACAAGGCAAACTTGAAGGTGAGGGCAGCGTTGATGTGCCTTTGATTACCGACTGGGAAAACCGTCCGCGTCAGATGGTGCATTTTGAACTGGGCAAGGCCGCCAAAACCCTGTATCAGGCCTTAGAATATCTACCCCAGCAAGACATTAGCCGGGTACTACTGACACCAATTACTGGCCGTTCCCATCAGCTACGCGTGCATATGCTGCATATCGGTCATCCCATTACTGGCGATAAAATTTATCATCCTGAACCCCAGCGCAGTCCTTTAAATCGTATGGCCTTGCATGCCAGTTATTTGGCTTTTACCCAGCCTTTGAGTGGTGTCCCGGTCGAAATAAAGGCAGACATACCATTCTAATTTGATTCTGCTTAATAGTTAGATTCAACCGGACACATGCTTTTTAATCTCATAAATATGATCAGGATCAAGCTCTTAAACTGGGCAATCCGAATAAAAAAGTGTGAGAATTTATTTCGATAACAGCGTGGAAATGAGTGGCTTTATAAGCATGTTCAAATGAAATTTTCTACTGATCCATTGCCTGATCGGCTGTTACTGCAGAATATAAATTTTAATGTTCGGTTTATCTCTTGACGATAAGCCTAGAGATTTTTTATTCTTTTATCTCCCGCTATAGGCCTGATGCCTTTATTTTTATGATTTTTTAACCTTCCTTTCATTATTTTTAAACTTTCAAATTATATCCTTTGATATAAAAAATATCGTAAGTTGTTTCAGAATGGATTTGTCTTGAGCTGGAAAGTAGTCAGTCATACATGACTTGCACATAAAAATTTTGTAGAAAAATAAAATGAATGAATGACTTAGTATTGATCAACGGCTTTGATTATCTGGCCGAAGTGATGCAAAATTAATCATGACTTTATAATAAATTTTTAATTTGATGGTTTAGGGCGCTGCCCGGGGTTAAAGGAAAGAACGATGCTCAGTATGGCTCTCTTCGTTCTCGCGAGTATTTTAATATGTGCATTGCTATGGAGCTTAAAGGTACAGGCTTCATTACGCAGCAATATCCAGTTTTTACAGGAAAACCTGGATCATTCCCGCAGCAAATTGGCAGATTATGAAACTCAAGTCGATGAATTGAATTATGAAATCACCCAATTGCGGGTACAAAATGGCAGTTTAAACATTGCCCTGAATAAATATAAAAAATATCAGGATATCTGGGATATCGAGCAATATATTATTAACCGGACTTTGCAGGCCGAAAACTTTGTTGAAGCGACCAAGCTGGATGCTTCGATCATGATCGATGATCTCAAAGCCTATATCGCAAGAGTAAAAGATTATCTTGCCCAGTTTCAGGCGCAGGCCGTGGCCGAGGTTGAGCAGGAGGCCCGACAAAGTTTGCACGGTTATTATGAACAGGCTAAACAACAGCATCGCTTGCAAGAGGTATTGAGTGCTTTACAGCATAAAATACAGGCCCAGCGCTTCGGCTTGCAGCTTCCCGCAACACAGGTTTTAGAGCAGCTGATTGAGGGTTATAGCGAAACGGATGCGGTTCGGCATTTACGCAATGTCCGTGACAGAATTCAACAGGCCATAGAAAAACAGCAGGTGGCGAGCTGTAATTATGTCGACGACAATCGCCGTCGAAGTACTATTGAAATCCTTAGTCTGGCTTTCAACTGTAAGGCAGATTTATATCTCTCTCAATTAAGCACAGAAAATTTGGGCGAGATATTGCAGGCCTTAAAGGATGATTATGTCTTGCTGAATTATACCGGGCAGACACTGAGTCAGGCGATGATTCAAGAATCCTATCTTGATCTGCGTTTAGAAGAACTCAAGTTTGCTGCGCTGGTTTTGCAATTGGAACAGGATCATCTGCATCCACACATCGCGTAGATCATGACATTCATAGGTCTAGAAGATTTTTACCAGAGTATTCTGAATGCCATAAGTTGGTTTAAATCCTGATATTTTTCAGGATTTTTGGCCTTGAGGAATCTTGACTATATTGATCCTCTTACTTATTTTTATATTTATAAAAATCATATGTTTATTTATGGTTAAAAGATAATATTTTTTGTCTGTATCTCGATAATTGTACAAGAATCAGCTAATCTTAAATGCAGAATAAAACAGCATCATAATAAGGATACTTCTATGTCACGTGATTACAATCAATTCCCGGACGATGAAAATGGCAATGTACTGTGGCAAATGCATCAGGATGGCGACGACTTGCAAGAGGCACATGAAATTGAATTTTCGATTGCTTTTGCGGATGAAGCGCAGGCGGATCGTTGTGCCTTGCATCTATTAAAAGAAGAGCAAAAAATCAGCCTGTTTCAGGACGAAGAAAGCGATACCCTGGAATGGATCATCACGATTTATGTGTATATGGAACCTGCTTACGAAGATATCGTGGATCTGGAACAATGGTTCAGCAAAATCGCGGCACAATTTCAGGGTGAATATGATGGTTGGGGTTGCATGGCCTATGTCTATGATGATGAGTTGGATGACGAAGAGGGCAGCCTGCGTAGTAGCTGAGCATGCTTGTATTTAAATGATTTAAAGTAAGAAACCCGGTGCTGCCGGGTTTTTTTATTGCTCTATTTAATCGTTATATGAAGATTTGAGCTTGAGTATAGATACATACTCATTATATATAGCCAGCTCAAAACTGGATAAAATAACTCAGATGAGTACTTAACTCAGGCTGATAATTTAGCCACAACAAATGCAGGGAATATCCTGCAATAAAAAAATAATAACAACAAAGGACAAGAAAAAATGAGTTACACCTTAAAAATGCATCGTGTGTTCAGCGCACCACCGGAGCGGGTGTATCGTGCCTTTGTGCATCCGGATGCACTGGCCAAATGGCTGGCACCACATGGCTTTATTGCCAAAGTAGAACATGCGGAAGTCAAACCCGGCGGCAGCTATAAAACCACCTTTACCAATTTTTCTACCGGAACCCAGCATCATTTTCATGGCATTTATCATGAGGTCATTCCCAATCAGTTGCTGCGCTATACCGATCAGTTTTCTACCCCCGACCTGCAGGGGGAAATAGAGGTGACGATCATCTTTGAAAAAGTCTCAATCGGTACCGGTTTGCATATTATTCAGGTGGGTTATCCGGATGTAGTGCCGCCCGCGGTGTGTCATTTGAGTTGGCAAGAATCACTGCAACTCCTGTCTTTGCTGGTTAATCCGCAGATTTCAGACAATTAATTCCTTCGATCTCCTGTGTTGGTTTCATCCCAATGTCCTATCCATCAGCGCGCCTGACAAAGATGCTATACTGTGAGCTTATTTGTTTCATTTATTTTATTTTTCTCTTTTTTCGAGGTTCTTATGGGTCTGCCAAACTGTCCAAAATGTCAATCTGAATATACCTATGCAGATGGCGATCTACTGATCTGTCCTGAATGCGCACACGAGTGGAAAGAAGGTGAAGTCACTGAAGAAGAAGTGATCATTAAGGATGCCAACGGCAATGTGCTGGCAGATGGGGATAGCGTCACGGTGATTAAAGACCTGAAAATCAAAGGTTCATCTTCAGTGGTGAAAGTGGGCACCAAGGTAAAAAGTATCCGCTTGTTGCCTGATGCTGCCGATGGGCATGATATCGATTGTAAAATCGAGGGGATCGGCCCGATGAAACTGAAATCCGAATATGTCAAGAAAGCTTAAATTTAGCCCTAGACTAAAATTCTGACGAGAGAATAATACGGTTGATGATTCGTATTATTCTCATTATTGCTGAAATTCTGGGCTAATCATTTTCCTGCCGCCCTGATCCTCGCATTTCGATTTGAGACCACTTTAATACCGCACCTGCATCTGGAATATTCTGACAATCTGCAACATATCGAGATCAAACCTTTATTGGTCGCGATCCATCAGGCACTTTTTAACACCGGCCATGTCACTGATCCCAATGATTTAAAAAGTCGTGCGATTATGCAGCGGGATTATGTGATTGGACTGAATGCTGTTACAGATCAGGCCTATGTGCATGCCAAAGTTTCACTGTTGAGTGGGCGCAGTGTCGAAGTTCGTCAGGCGATTTCCGAATTGGTGCTCGACGTGATGCAGCAATATATTGCGCCACAACCTGAATTAAAAATACAGCTTTGTGTCGAAATCATTGAAATGCCAAAGCAGACTTATCGTAAAGCTGTTATCTGAATGATGGCTTTTATTTGCTGAGATGACATGGATCAAATGCCTTGAAACTTATCAATGCCATACGAAATTTATAAACAGATCGACTTGGTCTGTAACAGCTCGCTATTTTATTCAGATCTAAAATTATTTCTATTTTTAAATGACGCTTTATGTCATTTACAGGCATGCGATAAAAGTTCTAAAGTAGATTTTAATCGCTGCTGATTTTTGAATCATCCAATCTAGAAACAGCATATTCATCCTGATTGAAATAAAAATAATTTAAAAAATAATCTTCAGGTGAGCTGTATCCAATCAGGCAGTGGGGAGAGCAAAGCGAATAACGCTTTAGCATAGGCAAAATAATAAGAACAAAAGATCAGAAATCGGGTGAGTTGATTGAATCCCAGATTTCAGGTCTGACTTGTCCGATTGAGGAAAATTTAATGCAGATTTTTGGGGATGAACAATTGGCTCGGGAAGTCATGGCATTTCTTCGAGAGTGGGACAATGCCATAGCCAGACTCGAAATTCAGGATATTATTGAATTGTGCCGACCGGAGATCCGTCTGGTTGATGTCAGTATGGAGGTTAAAGGCGTCGAAGCATATCAGGCCCTCTGGCAACAATATCGGCACTTTATGCCCGAAGGAATACGTATCGAACGCCAAGACCTTAATATTCATGTCACTTCTGATCTGGCTGTAGTCGAGGGTTATGTCCGGGTGAATTATGCGGTGATTGAACCGATTTTCCAGTTGGGCTGGTGTCGGGTCAGCATGTGTCTCAGCAAGCAGCAGGGCAAATGGCAATTGCTGCATCAACATACTTCAGTTCCTGTGCAACTCGAAACCCGGAAAATGCGCCGGATCAAAAGCGTCAGTTAATCCGTTCACCTGAAAAGATTTAAGTGAAATATCTTTGCAAATGATTACAGGAATACCTTTGTAACAAAAATATAGAAAGTCCTAAATTATGTTGAAGGAATAATATTTTAGGACTTTTCAGGTGGATAACAACAAGAACAGTCAAGTAAAACCAAGACAGGCCAACCTGCAACAACAGACTGAAGTATTGATGCCGGATCAGTCCGAGCGGCAGCGCACTCAACATGCACTCAGAATGATGGCAGGCTTTGTAATTGCTGCTGTGGTCATGACGGCGTTGTATTTTGGCCATGATATTTTTATTCCGCTGGCTTTGGCCATTCTGCTGGCATTTTTACTTTCTCCTCTGGTTTCTCGCTTAAAGCGCTGGGGCTGTCCCCAATGGGCGGCAATTGGCCTGGTCATGTGCCTGACCTTGTCATTTCTGGGCGGCACTGCAACTTATCTGGGGGTGCAACTTGGCAAGCTAAGTCAGGAACTGCCGCAATATCAGGACACCATCCAGCAAAAACTGAAAATGCTCGAAAACTATCGTCAGGGACCGAGTATGTGGGATGGTGCGATCCAGACCTTTGACACAGTTGAAGATTCGATAGACACTCCCGAACAGGAAACAGAAGACCCGAATGTGCAGAATGTCAAAGTCGTGGGCCTAGAGCCAACAAGTGAAGAGGCTGCGCTGGACTGGTTGAATAAAATCCTGAATCCGCTGGCGATTATCGGGATAGTGTTCCTGTTTATGGTATTGATTTTATTCAATGGCAAAGACCTGCATGATCGCTTTCTGAAACTCTTGGGCGGTAATCTGAATATCGGCACCGATGCGCTGGATGATGCCGGCAAAAGTATCGGGACCTATTTGCGCATGCAGCTGCTGGTCAATGTCACTTATGGTATTCCCATGGCGATTGGGCTGTTATTGATTGGTGTGCCGGCAGCGATTATGTGGGGGCTGGTTGCGGTGGTTATGCGTTTTGTACCCTATGTTGGCCCGATCGTTTCAGCTATTTTCCCGATTACGCTGGCTTTCGCCGTTGATCCGGGCCGGGACATGGTGCTCTGGACTGTGGGCTTGATTCTGGTGCTGGAACTGATCAGCAATAACGTGATTGAACCGTGGCTCTATGGGGAAAGTACCGGCCTGTCTACCTTGGCAATTATTCTGGCTGCTACGTTCTGGACCACCCTCTGGGGACCGGTAGGGCTGATCTTGTCGACGCCTTTGACTGCCTGCCTGCTGGTTTTGTCCAATTATGTACCGGCACTGGGTTTTGTCAAAACCTTGCTTGGCAGTACGCCAGTATTGTCACCCTCCGAACGCTTTTACCAGCGACTGGTGGCTGATGAAGTCAATGATGCAATGCAGGTAGCCAATGATTACATCTGTGCGCAATTACCGAAAAAGCCCAGTGCAGACGAAGTGGCCCGTCGTGTACAGATGTTCTATGGCGAAGTAGCCATTCCAGCTATTCGGATTTATTCTCAAGGGCATGATACTGATGTTACTGCCGAACACCGGTTGCGTCTTTATCAGGGCTTGCAGTTCTTTAATCATGCGTTTCAAAAAGCCTATCCAAGTAAATTAAGTGCTGAGCAGCCCGAAGTTTATTGTGTCGGTGCGCGTTGGGAAATTGACACCCAGATTTCTGCCATGGTGGCACACGCGCTGAATCTCAAAAATATTGCTGCCCGAAATGATCCGGATGTGCTGATTCAATCGAGTGAATCAGGAAAGGGTATTGTACTGCCAGCTTCGATCAAGATTTTATGTGTGTCGATTTTTCATCATGCGCCTGCAGCACAGATTCGGTTGCTGAAATATAGACTGGCGCAGCAATATCCTGAGATGAAAATCATTTTTGCGACTTGGAGCATGATGCAGCTGGAGCTTCTGGATGAACTGCAACAACGTTTTGAGCTGGAGGCACTGGTCAATAATGTCGATGATCTGATTCTGACTATCGAAACTTATACCTTGAATGAAGGGGAAAGCTGGTTTGAGAATCTGGAGATCAAGAATGAAAAAGAACGGCAGCAGGCTTTAAATGAGTTGGGATTATTAGATCACTTTCATCAGATCCTTTATAAACAATATATTGAAGAAGCCCGTCAGGCTTTTGATGTCGACTACGCACAAATTTCCTGGCTGAATCAGCACGAAATGTATATTCCAGTCAGTCCTTTTACTCAGGAGCCTGTTGCAACCCGACAAATGTGCAAGGATTCAGTATGCACCCACTTGCTCTATCAGAATGAGCCTTTGGTGATAGAAGACTTGCAGCGTGACCCGCGCTTTCCGCATCTGTCAGAGTTAAGACAGCATCATATCCGTTTCTATGCTGGTGTACCCTTAAAAGATAAAAATGGAATTGCGCTTGGGAGTCTGTGTCTGCTGGATAAACAACCGAGGCAGATGCAGGCCGAAGATATGATTCTGCTTAAGGCTTTGGCGCAGGATTTAATGGCGACTTTGAGCAATGAGCGCAAGAAAAAAGATAAACAGAAGCAGATTGAGCAGATGCGGCCTGCCACCTCGGCAAGCGTTTTAAATAAGGACTAGATGATGAAACAAAAATGGATCTACAGCATCAAAATCATGAGTATCACATTTGGTCTAGCCAGTATCAGCTCATTAAGTCTGGCGGCCATTCAAGGACTGCATTTTTCACATAAAGACTGGGAAATTGCCTGTGATAATACTGGTACCTGCCGTGCTGCCGGTTATCAATCGGATCAAGATATTGATCAGCCGGTTTCGGTGCTATTAGAGCGTGCTGCGGGTGCAAACAGTGGGATAAAAGCTCAGGTCCAGATTTTACCCTTAGCTGCTGCCACACCGACCAGACAGCTTCAGCTGCAAATTGCCAGCACGCCTTATGGCATGATTGGTTTGAATCGGGAGGGAATAGGACAACTCAATAGCAGTCAAACGCGTGCCTTGCTGAAAGCTGTGCAAGGAACAAGTCCGGTTGTCTTTAAGAATGCGTATTCACGCTGGAACCTGTCGACCTCCGGAGCCAGTGCCGTTTTGCTGAAGATGGATGAATTTCAGCGTCGACTTTTTACGACTTCAGCCTTGATCAGGCCGGGGAGAAAATCGAATCAGGCGGTGCTCAAAGCCGCAACGATACCGAAAATTCAGATACCAAAATATCAGTCAGGCAAAGTCACCCAAGCGAAACTGAATACGGCAGCCAGTCAGCAGATGATTCGAAAACTGCAAGCCACCACCAACGAGGATCAATGTGATTTGCTGTTTAGCCAGCGTTTTCTCAATGATGATGTTATGACGATTTATCCCATTAATGCTCAGACTCAGCTGATTCAGATTCCGTGCTGGCGCGGAGCTTATAATATGGGTAGTGGCTTCTGGCTGATGGACAAAAACAAGCAGCTGAAACAGCTGGTAACCACCTCAGGAGAAACATTTAGCCAAGGCCAGATATTTTCCGGGCATAAAGTACGTGGTTTGGGTGATTGTCTGAGTCAGGACGAATGGGCCTGGAATGGCAAGAAATTTGTCAAAAGCTTCAGTAGTCTGACCGTGCAATGTAAAGGCTTCGCCGGTGGTGCTTGGAATTTACCGACCTACGTAAGCAAAGTCATTTATCAGGCCAAATAGTATTGTTTATAAAATAGCAGCGATAAAAAAAGCCTGACGCATTCAGGCTTTTTAATTTTAAAACATGTGATTTTAAAAACGCTTTGGAATTCTCTGGCCATTTGGAACAGGAATTTCAGCATTTTTTAATACTCCAAATAGCCAGGTTTCAGCATACTGTACTGCAGTTTTTAACTGGTCGCCCATGGCCAGACGTCCGGCTATGAAACTGGCCAATGAACAGCCTGAACCATGATATTCACCTGGTAGACGTGGACAGCGAGTTTCGTTGACCAGTTCACCTGCAATATACAGGCTGTTCTGAATGTAATCTGGCGTATCTTCATGGCCACCTTTGACCAAAACTGCCTGTGCACCCATTTCAAATAATTTTTGAGTGGCCAGTTTGAGGTCTTGCTCACCCGTCAGGGCGCGTAGTTCAACCGTGTTCGGCGTTAAGATAGTGGCTAATGGAATCAACTGGGTAAATGCTTTGACCAGCGTTTCTTGATTACCCAGCGAACCGCCACTATTCGCGACCAAAACCGGATCCAGCACATACAGATAATCTGGATGTGCAGCCAGAAACTCGGCCAGTGCTGCGATATTGTCTGTGGTGCCTAACATGCCAGATTTTACGCAACGAATGGGCAGGTCATTGACCACCGCATTGGCCTGTGCCAACAGCAATTCTCTGGAAGTGGCTTCGAAACCAAAAACCTGCTGTGAATTTTGAATAGTGAGGGCTGTGCAGGCAATTGCCGCATGTGCACCACTTTGACCAATGGCTTCAATATCTGCTTGAAGGCCGGCTCCACCTGAAGGGTCTAAACCGGAAAAGCAAAGTACGGTAGGGCGCAAAATGATGTCCTTCATTCACTAAAATTGCATTAGTATAGGCAAATTTGAATGAACTCTCGATATTAATTTATATCGGTACTAATGAGAGGGGATGGGCGGTGATTAAGAATATTTTAATTGATCTGGATGGGACATTAACCGATCCGAAAGTGGGGATTACGACGTCTGCACGCTATGGTCTGGAAAAGATCGGTCATCCGATTAGTGACGAGATCAATATCGACTGGATTATTGGTCCGCCCTTAAAAGCCTCGCTGGCCAAAATTTTAAATGTTGAGGCCGATCATGTTCTGGCTGAACAGGCCTTGATGGGTTATCGGGAGCGCTTTGCAGTCAAGGGTCTCTATGAAAATCATGTTTTTGAGGGTGTAGCAGAAACGCTGGCAGAACTGAAACGCCGTGGTTATCGCTTGTTTGTCGCTACAGCAAAACCGACAGTGTATGCCAAACAGATTCTGGAACATTTTGATCTGGCCCAGTATTTTACTGACATTCATGGTAGTGAGCTGAATGGTGACCGCACCAATAAAGCCGAGCTGATTCAGTATATTTTAGCGCAGCAACAGTTACAGGCCGATCAATGCCTGATGGTGGGTGACCGTGAGCATGACATTTTTGGTGCCCGTCAAAATGGTATTGATACTATTGCGGTAAATTATGGTTATGGCAGTCAGGAAGAATTAGCACTGGCACAGCCAAAATATCAAATAGACTGCTTTAATCAGTTGCTAGATTATTTTAAATAAACCCTAATTTTTGCTTATTTTATTTGAGCTGATTTTTAGAGAGGCGATGTCTATAAGCTGGTTCATCTATAGAGATCAATTCTCTTATTAGATGGTTATCTCAATAAGAATCCCGCAGCGTGCGGGATTTTTGCTCTTGGATGAACATTTAAAGCGTCAAAAACCAGGTCGATGCCAACACCACCATAATGATAATCACCAGTAAAATATTGATGATCGTCATTCGATGTTGGGGTGGAACTCTGGCTTTGGTCAGTGCATTTCCTGCATGGTCAAACAGGATGACATTTTGCACGCTACTTTCATAACCGAGTTCGAGTAACGCGCGCTTTTCAACTTCGGTTAAACCGTCTTCAGGCAGATCCATGATTTGCAGCAATGCTATAGAGCTAAATAGTTTCTTCATCATTGAGGAGGGTAACAGCTGTTTCAGCGTCACCGCCGCTGCATCAAAGTCGGCAATAATACTCCGCGGATGGGCATAAGGCACATCGGGTAGCAGAGTATGCGTAATCGTGCCATCTATATTCATCAGCTGCATTTTATCTTTATAGATTTGCACCCATACAGCATCTGGAAATTTCACTAATTGATCTTGCAGCATGGAGAAAGTCTGATTTTGCTGATATTTAGTCATTAAATAATCGATAAACAAATCCCGCATCAAGACGGGATTTGTAAGGTTCGGTTATTTGGCAGGAGCACCATATTCATTGTTTTGTTGCTTGGTTTCAGTTGCCCACCACCAGATCAGTACCAGTATACCAATCACGGTAAGCGTCAGTAATTGCCACCAACCAGAGCGTCCTACATCATGCAAGCGACGCGCGCCAACGGCCAGACTTGGGACTAGAAGTGCCAGATTAAGCAGGCTATTCACCAGCGGTTTAGTGCCTAAAACTGTATCAATTACCTCAGCAATAATGCCTAAAATTACACAAAACAGCATAAAGAACCAAAATTCTTTACGGCGTGCACGGCCGGAAAAGTTTGCATAGTTGGTCAGACATTTTACAAACCAGTCAATGCTGCTGTAGTTTTCCTCGGCCTGATCCAGATTGGAATATTTGCCGAGCTGACTGGAAATTTTTTCTCCCAGATAAATAGAACTGCCTGAGGTTAAATAAACCTCAGATGCTTCACCCGCGGTATTGACGATAAAATCGACCCGATCGCCGCGTGAAGGTGGACGCTCACTACGCCAGGCTGCGCCATTAAAGCTATAGCGCTGATTATCATCCCCCGAGATAAAACCGGTATTGTGTTGAATAGAAAAATCAAGGATTGAACCTTTCATGCTTGTTCTCGTCTATTAAGCCAGATTATTGTTTTAAAGCGACGCAATTTCTTATCAGAATAACTTTAGCATAATCTAATTTTTAAAAGTTTATGGTGAAATGACAATAATTTTTTCATGTTTTTAAAAGCCTTATCGCAATAGTGATTTAATATTCAATCAACAAAAAATGTGGCGTTGCATGATTTGAAATGAAGAAAATTAAATAGTAATGGAGCTGATTTATCTCTGAACCTGTTATAAGAAAATTAAAGCTAAATCTATCTGATGAATATCAAATTTTTCTTTGGAACTATGGTTTGATGTTGTTAAATTTAATATGATGATAAACAGATACTTATAAATTTTAAATTTACAAAAAGCATATAATAATACTAATAAATATAACATTTTATTCATACTTTTTATCTATTAGTAACGATTTTTTAAAATCAACAGGCGTATAATAAAAAGCTTCATATTGTGATGAAGGTATCACATTCAATGTATCTCTCCCCATTATCGAAGGCCGTTTACCTTTGCTGTGCCTCTTTCATCTTAACCACGACCACTGTGCATGCTGAAGCTGCTTTCAGTTCGGAAAGCCCGTGGATGCTCGGTGACTGGAACGGGCAACGTACAGCACTCCAAAATCAGGGCTATGATTTCAGTTTTGGTTATACGGGTGAAATGGCAAGCCTGATTGATGCGCAAAGATCTTCAAGCCATAGAACTGAATATGCGGACCAGTTTGTTTTTGGGGCACATCTGGATCTGGCAAAGATTGCAGGCTGGCAAGATACCGAAGCGCAAATTACTGTCACCCAGCGTAATGGTCAGTCACTGTCTCAAAGCACTGCTGCTTTAAACGACCATCTGAGTTCAGTGCAAGAGGTCTGGGGCCGTGGTCAAACCTGGCGTCTGACTGATTTATGGATCAAGAAAAAATTCCTGGAACAAAAACTGGATGTGAAAGTCGGACGCTTTGGTGAGGGCGAAGACTTCAACAGTTTTGACTGCGATTTCCAGAATCTGGCCCTATGCGGTTCACAAGTCGGGAATTGGGTTGGCGATCAGTGGTACAACTGGCCGGTAAGCCAATGGGCTGCACGAGTCAAATACAACATTAACCCTGAATTTTATGCCCAAGTCGGTGCTTATGAATACAACCCTGAGAATCTGGAACGTGGCAAAGGATTTAACCTGAGCACGGATGGTTCTAAAGGGGTAATGCTTCCTGCAGAAGTGGTTTGGACGCCTAAACTGGGTGAACAAAAACTACCGGGTGAATATCGCGCCGGTTATTACTACAGTACAGCTGAGGCTGAAGTCATTTCCAATCCAGATCAAACCGACCATCACCATGGGGGTTGGATCGTTGCCAAGCAACAATTGACTGCACATCACGGTGATGCTTCGCGTGGTCTGACCGGCTTTGTGAATGCGACAGTGCATGACTCCAAAACCAATAACGTCAGTGATATGCAAAATATCGGGCTGGTTTACAAAGGCGCGATGGATTCACGTCCTCAAGATGAAATTGCGTTCGGTATTGCACGCATCAACATGAATGACGATGTCAGTGCTGACCGTCATCAAGAAATCGATGCAGAAATTTATTATGGCTTACATGCCACTAATTGGCTCACCATTCGCCCGAATGTGCAATATGTGCGTCACGTCGGTGCATATAAAGATGGTGAAAATGTCTGGGTGGGCGGAATCAAGTTTAATACGTCATTTTAAAATATAGTTTTTAGTTGCAAATACACTATTGAATCTCTAGGTGCTTTGTTGCAGTAATGGGCAATGCCTGCTTAAGACATTGATGTATTTATAACTCAGAATTTAACAATAAGGGTGCTCATGCCTGTCATGTGCATGGACTTTCAAAAAACTTTTATAGGTGTTCAACATGAATACTTCATCAGGTTCAGTACTGAAAACAATTTTAGCGGTCATTGCCGCTGTTTTCGGTATAGGACTGCTGATTGGAGGGATTTATCTTGCAGTGCTGGGTGGGTCTTGGTACTACATCATTGCAGGTATTCTCTTTATTGCGACCGCAGTTCTCTTGTATAAACGAAAAAGCGCTGCACTTCTGGTTTATGCCATATTCGTTTTGGCAACAGTGGTGTGGGGCCTATGGGAAGTCGGTTCAGATTTCTTTGCACTTGCGCCGCGTTTGGATATTTTAGGTCTGTTTGGTTTAGCGCTGCTTATTCCGGCGGTAACACGTGACTTTGATCAAAGCAAAGGTGCGAAAATTGCCTTGGGTGCTTCATTGGCCATTACTATTGCCGTAATGATTTATGCTGTATTTAATGACCCGCAAGAAATTCGCGGTGAATTAAAATCCCAGCAGCCCGCAACCCACCAGCCAATTCCCGGTGTGGCAGATGAAGACTGGCCAGCTTATGGCCGTACCCAGTCGGGTTTACGTTATTCGCCGTTGAAGCAGATTAATACTGAAAATGTCAAAGATTTGCAGGTGGCTTGGGAATATCACACGGGCGAATTCAAGACTGAAAATGACTCGGGTGAAACCACCAATCAGGTTACCCCAATTAAGGTGGGTGACAACATGTACATCTGTACCACTCACCAGAAATTGACTGCGCTTGATCCGGCAACTGGTAAGGCGAAATGGACCTATGATCCAAAGCTGAAAGCCGATCATACCTATCAGCATTTAACCTGCCGTGGCGTATCTTATTATGATGTCAACAATACGGCCGGTTTTGAAAGCAGTCTCGCTGCGAAGAAAACCACATCGGCTGAATGTCCACAAAAAGTGATTTTACCGGTCAATGATGGGCGTTTAGTGGCGGTTAATGCGACCACCGGTAAAGTCTGTTCTGACTTTGGTAAAAATGGCGAAGTCGATCTGCAAAAAGATATGCCATTCCCATATCCGGGCGGTTATATTCCAACCTCACCGCCTGTAGTCACCGGTACCACCATTATTATTGCGGGTTCAACTACCGATAACTATTCAACTGAAGAGCCGTCAGGTGTGATCCGTGGGTATGATGTCAATACGGGTGAATTGCTTTGGGTATTTGACACAGGCGCTGAAGATCCGAATTTGATTCCTGCACCGGGTCAAAAATTTGTACACAACTCTCCAAATGCTTGGGCACCTTTGGCCTATGATGCAGAGCTGGATATCGTCTATGTACCAACGGGTGTCGGTACCCCGGATATTTACGGTGGTCACCGGACTGAACTGGACGAGCGTTATGCAAACTCGATGCTGGCCCTGAATGCGACGACTGGTAAGCTGGTATGGAACTTCCAGACTACCCATCATGATTTGTGGGATATGGACGTACCTTCACAGCCGACATTGACCGAGATTAAAGACAAAAACGGCAATATGGTTCCAGCCATTTATGTCTTGACCAAAACCGGTAATGCTTTTGTGCTAGACCGTCGTAATGGTAAAGCGATTGTGCCGATTACCGAGAAACCGGTACCACAATCTGTGAAGCGTGGACCTCAAACCAAAGGCGAGTTCTATTCTAAAACTCAACCGTTCTCTGACTTTAATCTGGCGCCACAAGATAAATTGACCGATAAACAGATGTGGGGTGCGACCATGTTTGACCAGTTGGTCTGCCGTGTTGCTTTCCACAAACTGAATTACGATGGCATTTATACCCCACCTTCTGAAAATGGGACGCTGGTCTTCCCGGGTAACCTAGGTGTGTTTGAATGGGGTGGTATGTCGGTGAATCCGGACCGTCAAATTGCACTGACCAACCCGATTGGCCTGCCATTTGTATCAAAACTGATTCCTCAAGATCCGAACCGTCCTAAGACGGCTAAAGGTGCAGGTACAGAAGCCGGCGTTCAACCGATGTATGGTGTGCCTTATGGCGTTGAAATCAGTGCGTTCCTGTCTCCATTCGGTCTACCGTGTAAACAGCCATCATGGGGCTTTGTTGCAGGTGTGGACTTAAATACTCATGAAGTGGCATGGAAACGCCGCATCGGTACCATTCGTGACAGTATGCCGGGCATTCCATTGCCGCCATTCAAAATGGGTGTGCCGATGTTGGGTGGACCTATTTCAACTGCGGGCAACGTGATGTTTGTGGGCGGAACTCAAGATAACTACATCCGTGCCATTAACGTGAACAACGGTGATGAACTATGGAAAGGCCGTCTACCTGCAGGTGGTCAGGCTACACCAATGACCTATGAAGCCAATGGCAGGCAGTATGTGGTCATTATGGCAGGTGGTCATGGTTCCTTTGGGACTAAAATGGGCGACTCTCTGGTGGCTTATGCCTTGCCAGACAATAAATAGTTGAACTTTTAATTCAGTATAAAAAAGCCTGATTCGTCAGGCTTTTTTATACGCTATTGTTGAATGCCTACATCGAGTTTTAAGGACACAGAGAAATGATGTTGATTTGTTGCTGAAAGCTCAATTTCATTCAGATCGCATTAAAATAATATGCTTTGTATATGGCTGATTTTAAGCGAAATTCAGATAAAGGATTAATCAAGTCTGAATTTATCGAACACAGAATTTTTAAGCTCAAAATATTTCTATTCATTGAGCGAACTATATGTCATCAAATCAGCGCATTTATTGGATATCGATGCTTAAAAAAAATGAATTGAATCATGAGATGTACGCCATCTCGATAAGGTATTTGCCGCATTAAACCACTTTCAAATAAGGCCTGTCATTTATGTACCAAAGCCCGAAATTTCCATTCGTGAGATCGACCTTGTCCTGCCTGATTGCTTGCGTAGGTCAGAATATTTATGCAGAAAATGACACACAAGAAGTCCAAAGGTTAGACACCATTGTTATTCAAGCGACCCGTACCGATCGGGAGCGATTGACCACACCGGCGTCAGTGTATTATCTGAATCAAGAACAAGATAACAGCATGAATGTGAACCTTTCGGAAACATTAAAAGGCGTTCCGGGATTACAGTTAAATAATCGTGAAAACTATGCCCAAGACCTGCAAATTTCAATGCGGGGCTTTGGTGCGCGCTCCAGTTTCGGTGTGCGTGGTGTGCGTTTATATGTAGATGGAATCCCTGCAACAATGCCGGATGGGCAGGGGCAAACCTCGAATATTGATTTAAACAGTCTGGATCATATTGAAGTATTGGGTGGTGCATTTTCATCACTATATGGTAACTCTTCCGGTGGGACGATTTTAACCACCACGCGAGAGGGGCAAGGTGCTGACTCGGTTGAACTGGGGCATTCTGCAGGGAGCCAGAACAAAGGGCAGACCAAGCTGGTTTTACAAGGCGGTTCAGAAAATGCCGATGAACCGGCTTATATCATCAGCTCGTCTTATTTTGATACCAATGGTTACCGTGACCACAGCAGTGCACATAAAGTTCTGAATAATGCCAAACTGACCTGGGATCTGGAAGATGGTTCTAAAATCAACTGGATGAATAATTACGTTAAAATTGCTGCAGATGATCCGGGTGGTTTAACTCGAGATCAGTGGAAGGCCAATCCCAGACAGATCGCGACCAACGTCCTTCTTTATAATGCACGTAAAGAAATTGAACAACTGCAAACAGGTTTGACCTGGAATAAGCCGATCAATGACCAGCATGAACTGTATGGCATGGCCTACTGGGGACAGCGCGCAGTCACGCAATATCAGTCGATTCCAAAGTGTGCATATGAAGAAAATACTGATATTTGTAAACCTAATACAGTTCAACTAGCCCGAAATCATCCCGGTGGTGTCATTGATTTTGACCGTAATTTTTATGGGACAGATTTACGCTGGACGGGTAAAGATATTCTACCAAATACTAAACTGATTGCAGGTGTCGCCGTAGATGCCATGACCGAAGACCGTAAAGGCTATCAAAACTTTTTAGGTGATCGCTTGGGAGTCAAAGGCGAACTGCGTCGAGATGAAGATAATACCCTGTGGAATTTAGATCCGTATTTGCAAGCTTCTTATCATTTTGCTCCCGATTGGACTTTAGATGCCGGCCTGCGCTATAGCAATGTGCATTTTAAATCAGAAGATCATTATATTACTGATGTGAATGGTGATAATTCAGGTAAAACCACTTATGATAAATTATTACCATCCATGGCCTTAAGCTGGCAGATTTTACCTGAGCTGATGACTTATGCCAGTTATGCACAAGGCTTTGAAACGCCCACCTTTACCGAAATGTCTTATCCTGCAAATACTGCAGAACACCGGAGCTTTAGTTTAAAAGCAGCAGAAAGTGAAACGTATGAACTTGGCTTAAAATCTGCTAATCGTTTCGGTGATTTTACTGCTGCAGTATTCCATACCACGACTCAGGATGACATTGTTTCTGCAGGTAATGACAATGGTCGCTCTACTTTCCGTAATGCAGATCAAACTTTAAGAGAAGGTATTGAACTCTCCTGGAATAAAAGTTTATGGCGTGATCTCACTGCTCAAGCCAGCTATAGCTATATAGATGCAACTTTTGATGCTGATATTCCTGAAATTTTAAATCAGAATGGCAATATTGCAGTGTCGAGAGTTGAATCAGGAAACTATATTCCCGGTATTGCCAAAAATCAGGCATTTTTAAGTCTGGGCTGGAAACCTGAAAATGGTTTGAGTGCAGGTTTAGACGTGCGTTACTCAGATCGAATTTATGTCAATGATACCAATACTGAATATGCACCCAGCTATACTGTTGCTGGTGCCAATGTTGGCTATAAATGGAATATGAAAGACTGGTCTGTCAAAACTTTTGCACGTGTCGATAATCTTTTTGATAAAGATTATTCAGGTTCAGTGATTGTCAATGAAAGCAATAGTCGTTTCTATGAACCAGCAGAAGGGCGAAACTGGAGTGCGGGTTTGAGCGTGACAAAAGAGTTTTAATTGAAATGATTTGTGGCTGCTAAATTTTCAAAATAAAAAATCCCGCTTTTAAAGCGGGATTTTAAATATTGAGGTTTTAAAAAGATGAATCGAAGCAGTCTGGAAAATACTAGATTGTTTTCTGATTTACCCGCTTTGATAATTCCCCGGCACTTTCGACCCGTTCAGAATATCGATTGGTGAGATCAGCAGACTGACCGCGGGTGAGTAAGGTGAACTTGTAGAGTTCCTCCATTAGAAGTTGTTTTAGATATTCTTTCTGCTCCGCAGTGCGCAGCATTTAGCAATGAAGATGGGGAAATGATTATTGATGAAGCAGGGAAGCGGTTGAAATAAATCGCAGGATTTAAAGTCGATCATTCAGATCATAAAAAAGCCACCGCGAGGGTGGCTTTTTATTTAAAGTTAAAATCACAGATGTCGTGTCATTTTAAGCTAAACCTTACCAGCTTAACGCACCGCCAGTTTGGTAATCTGTTACGCGCGTCTCGAAGAAATTCTTCTCTTTACGCAAGTCCATCATCTCTGACATCCACTGGAACGGGTTATTCACACCAGCAAACTGTTCAGGCAAACCCAACTGCGCCAGACGACGGTTCGCAATAAACTTCAGGTATTCTTCCATCATGCCAGCGTTCATGCCAAGTACACCGCGTGGCATGGTGTCACGTGCGTATTCGATTTCCAGCATCGTACCTTCAAGAATCATCTGGATGATTTCTTCCTGGAATTCAGTTGTCCATAAACCCGGGTTTTCGATCTTGATCTGGTTGATCATATCGATACCGAAGTTCAGGTGCATAGACTCATCACGCAGGATGTACTGGAACTGCTCGGCAACACCATTCATCTTGTTACGACGGCCCATAGACAGGATCTGGCTGAAACCGCAGTAGAAGAAAATACCTTCAAGAACACAGTAGAACGCGATCAGGTTGCGAAGCAGGATCTGGTCATTTTCAGGTGTGCCGGTTTTGAACGTAGGATCACTTAAAGACTGAGTATATTTCAGGCCCCACGCAGCTTTACGTGCAACTGACGGTACTTCACGGTACATGTTGAAGACTTCGCCTTCATCCATACCTAGCGACTCGATACAGTACTGGTAAGCGTGTGTGTGAATCGCTTCTTCAAACGCTTGACGCAAGATGTACTGACGGCATTCAGGGTTGGTAATATGACGGTAAATCGCCAGTACCAGATTGTTTGCAACCAGTGAATCGGCAGTCGAGAAGAAACCAAGTGAACGCATCACAATGGTACGTTCATCTTCAGTCAAGCCATTTTCAGACTTCCACAACGCAATGTCGTGGTTCATGTTCACTTCTTGTGGCATCCAGTGGTTTGCACATCCGTCCAGATACTTCTGCCAAGCCCATTCGTATTTGAATGGAACAAGCTGGTTCAAGTCTGCACGACAGTTGATCATCGCCTTGTCATCAACCTGAACGCGTTGCGCACCCATTTCAAGCTCTTCCAGACCCGGTGCAACATCAAGCTGCTCTAGGGAAGCAGATGCTCTTGCCAGCGAATCGGTTGGATTTGATCCTCGGTTTTGAGTGGCTCTAAGGGGTTGTGCAGCTGCCACATCCGGCGATGCGTTGCCTGCATCAGATACCATCTGTGAATTAGTCGCTTTTTGCGGCTCGACGGGCGCAGGCTGCTGTTCAGGTGCAGCCGGTTTTTGCGAATCATCTTCGAAATCGTCCCAACTTAGGATAGACATATCAATTCTCTCTACGTTGCTTTATATCTTTTATGAGACATTCAGCTTGGCTGAGATGTCTTACTATACGCTTAATTTGTGTAAGCAAAATTAAGTTTTGTCGATGAATGCTCTAGTTTTATACAGGAGCAATAATCCCCACTACTTATTTTGTTTACGCTGTTGGCGAACTTTGAACCAGAAATAAGCAATTGGTAAATAAAAGGTAATACCAAAGGAAATCAGCAATGCCGCAAGTCCTAACATGTAGTTATGAGTCATATGTGGCATTTAGGTTTCCTTTTACTTTTAGTTTGTGAATCCTAGCCGAAACTAGGATTCACGTTTAAATCATTTTTTAGATGATTTACTAGGCTTGATTGTTTCAGTAACTGTAGTTTTAGGATGCTTTTTTGCATAGCCTTCAGTTACGAAACGACCAGTTCCTGCATCACGAGAAACTTTTTTCGTAGCCATAGAGATAATCTCCATTACAAATTCAAGATGACTCTTACTGGCTCGTTTCTCGAATCGATGATACAATCCGTTCACGCATTTTGTGATGCCAGCCTCGTTGTGACCATCTTGGTATCACTTCGAGATTGAAAGCCTTCTAGTTAGTTTTGGTCGACGCTAGAGGGCTTTTTTATTGCCTAAATTTCGTAATCCCCCTAAATCCCCCTTTATAAAAGGGGGACTTTCTCCCTCCTTTATTAAAGGAGGGTCGGGGGAGGATTTAAAACCTGTCAGATTACTGACAAGCTTCACAATCAGGATTGTCAATTGAACATGCCATTGGCACTGGTGCCGCTTGAGCAAAACCTTCTTCCTCTGCAGGAGCTTCAGGTTTTTGCGCTTCAACGACAGGGGCTGCTGCTACAACAGGAGCCGCAACAGTTGCAGGTTTAACTGCGTTCAATGCGCCAGTATTAATAGTCGATTTCTCAGCAGAAGTCGCACCCAATGCACGTAGGTAATAAGTCGTCTTAAGACCACGTAACCAAGCCATTTTGTAAGTGATGTCCAGTTTTTTACCATTTGCACCAGCGATGTAAAGGTTCAGAGACTGAGCCTGATCGATCCATTTTTGACGGCGTGATGCAGCATCTACGATCCAACGTGTATCTACTTCAAATGCAGTCGCGAAGATGGCTTTAAGCTCTTCAGGAATACGGGAAATCTTCTGTACAGAGCCTTCGAAATGTTTCAGGTCGTTGACCATTACTGCATCCCAAAGGTCACGTTCTTTCAACGCACGTACCAAGTACGGGTTAATCACGGTGAACTCGCCAGACAGATTCGATTTCACATACAAGTTCTGGAAAGTAGGCTCAATCGATTGAGACACGCCACAAATGTTAGAAATCGTTGCAGTCGGAGCAATTGCCATCACGTTTGAGTTACGCATACCGTCTTTTTGAACTTTGGCACGTAAAGTGTCCCAATCCAAACGTTGAGTGCGGTCTACTTCGAACATACGTTCAGGACGTGTTTTCGCAACCAGATCAAGCGAGTCGATTGGTAAAATACCCTGATCCCACAATGAACCTTTGAATGTTTCGTATGTACCACGTTCAACAGCAAGGTCACTTGACGTTGAAATCGCGTAGTAAGAAATCACTTCCATCGATTCATCAGCAAACTCAACCGCAGCATCAGAACCATAGGCCAGATTCATTTCGTATAAAGCATCCTGGAAGCCCATGATACCCATACCGACCGGACGGTGTTTCAGGTTTGAATTACGTGCTTGTGGAACAGCGTAGTAGTTGATGTCAATCACGTTGTCGAGCATACGCACAGCAGTTTTTACTGTACGTGCCAGTTTTTCGCGATCCAGTACACCGCCTTGCACGTGTTGAACCAGGTTGATTGAACCTAAGTTACACACCGCGATTTCTTCTTTGCTGGTGTTCAACGTAATTTCGGTACACAGGTTAGAAGAGTGCACTACACCAACGTGTTGTTGCGGTGAACGTAAGTTACATACGTCTTTGAATGTGATCCACGGGTGACCCGTTTCAAACAACATCGACAGCATTTTGCGCCACAAATCTTTTGCACGGATTTTCTTGTGCAGCATGTTTGTTTCTTTGGCAATGCCTTCGTAGTAAGCATAACGCTCAGCGAATTCTGCACCGGTCAAATCATGTAGATCTGGGGTTTCAGAAGGTGTGAACAGTGTCCATTCAGCATCTTCGAATACACGTTGCATGAACAGGTCAGGAACCCAGTTCGCTGTGTTCATGTCGTGGGTACGACGACGGTCATCACCAGTGTTTTTACGAAGTTCCAGGAATTCTTCAATGTCCAGGTGCCAGGTTTCAAGATATGCACAAACTGCACCTTTACGCTTGCCACCTTGGTTGACCGCAACAGCCGTATCGTTCGCGACTTTAAGGAATGGAACTACACCTTGCGACTTACCATTGGTGCCTTTGATGTAAGAGTTTAAAGCACGCACTGGTGTCCAGTCGTTACCCAAACCGCCTGCCCATTTAGACAGCATGGCGTTATCACGCATTGCGCCATAAATATCATACAGGTCATCATCAATGGTGGTTAAGTAGCAGCTCGACAATTGTGGACGAAGCGTACCTGAGTTAAACAGGGTAGGCGTCGAAGCCATGTAGTCGAAGCTAGATAATAAGTTATAGAACTCGATTGCACGGTCTTCACGGTTTTCTTCATTGAGCGACAAGCCCATAGAAACACGCATAAAGAACAATTGCGGAAGTTCGAAGCGTACGCCATCTGAATGGATGAAGTAACGGTCAAATAAAGTTTGCAGACCCAAGTAAGTAAACTGGTTAGAGCGTTCCGGTTGAATCGCAGCAGCCAGTTTCGCCAGGTCAAAGTTCAGCAATTCTGGAGAAAGCAGCTCAAGCTCAATCCCTTTTTTCAGGTAAGTTTCCAGCGCATCGCCTTCAACTGTATCTACAGGTAGACCCAGGAATTTCAAACCAGTCGCAACCAGGTCATCACGCAATAAACGTGCAGTCACATATGTATAGTTAGGTTCTTGCTCGATACGGGTACGGGTCGCCATCATCATCGTGGTCGAGATGTCAGACTCTTTTACGCCGTTGTACAAGTTTTTCACGGTCTCATCGACAATCGCTTGTACATCAATCCCTTCAAGGCCTTCTGCTGCTTTAGTAACATGCGCAGTTAAAGCACTTAAATCTAGTGGCTTGAGTTTGCCTTCAGCATCAGTAATTTGCAGGGTCGGGTGATGATGAGCACCTAACTGTTTACGTGCTTCAGAACGTTGTTCACGGTAAATGACATAAGAGCGTGCAACTTTCTGTTCGCCCGTACGCATTAGCGCAAGTTCAACTTGGTCTTGAATTTCTTCAATATGAATCGTTCCGCCAGAAGGTAAACGACGTTTAAAGGTATTTAATACCATTTCCGTCAGTTGCTCGATACGATCATGGATCCGGCTCGAGTCAGCGCTTTGTTGGCCTTCAACCGCCAAAAACGCTTTACCAATTGCGACAGAAATTTTTTCTGCATCAAAAGCGGCAACATCACCGGTGCGTTTAATCACCTGAAGTTGACCAGGAGTTGAAGTGATTACGCTCATGTTAGCATAGCTCCGTTGTCATCTATTTTTATGTTTATAGACCGTTTGAACTGGGCAAAATTCATGCCACAGTGTTTGAGGAATAAACACAAGACCTAGTGGTTTTAAAATTAATTGAACACAAGATACGGGAAAATTTAGGGTAGATCAATATTGACATTTAGCTAAATATTTTTCTTAAGTTGTGCTTTAATCCTTGTAAAAATATCGCTATTTTTATTGATTTTTGTATAAGCCTTATCAGGCAAGGCATAGCATAACAAAGTCAAAAGAAAGTGCTTATAGATAACACTGTGGATAACTAAAAAGTGCTGAATCAAGCAGTCATATTTTGTCCATGTAATAGTTGTGTAAATCGCAAATCAGATCTAAGCCGCTGTTTCAAGCATAATTGTCCAAAAAATGCACGATAAAATATTACAAAATGCTATCTTGATGTATCAGTTTGGTGAACGCTATCTTGTTTACAATGTAAACGTGTGTATATTGCAAGCATATTAAAAACGTATCTATTGGATTTCAAAAGGATACGCCTATAGCGTAGATCCACCAAATAAGGGGCAATACATGAGCCAAGAAGAAAAGTTACCCAAGATTTTAATTGTTGAAGATGACGAGCGTCTTGCCCGTTTAACGCAAGAATACCTCATTCGTAACGGACTTGAGGTGGGGGTAGAGCCGGATGGTAACCGTGCCATTCGTCGGATTATTGCCGAGCAGCCAGATATGGTGGTGCTGGATGTGATGTTGCCAGGTGCGGATGGCTTGACCATTTGCCGTGAAGTGCGTCCACATTATCATCAACCGATTTTGATGTTGACTGCGCGTACTGAAGACATGGATCAGGTTTTGGGTCTGGAAATGGGTGCAGATGACTATGTCGCTAAACCGGTTCAGCCACGTGTATTGCTGGCACGTATTCGTGCATTGCTGCGTCGTACTGACAAGGTGCCTGAAGATGAAGTGGCACAGCGCATCGAATTTGATGATCTGGTCATCGACAATGGCGGCCGTTCAGTGACCTTAAATGGCGATCTGGTTGATTTTACCAGTGCAGAATATGACCTGTTATGGTTGCTTGCATCGAATGCTGGCCGTATTCTCTCTCGCGAAGATATTTTCGAGCGTTTACGTGGTATCGAATATGATGGTCAAGACCGTTCAATCGATGTGCGTATTTCTCGTATCCGTCCAAAAATCGGTGACGATCCAGAAAATCCGAAGCGTATTAAAACAGTACGTAGTAAGGGTTATCTTTTTGTTAAAGAGACCAATGGTCTTTAAGCAAATGTGGTTTGTTGCTTGAACAAGCAGGATAAATTATAGGTGTTTAAACACAGTATATTTTTGCGTATATACGCAGGACTCGTCATCCTTGTCGTCTTGGTGGCGGTGTTCGGCTATTTGTTGGTACAGATTATCAACTATCAGCGTGCGCAAGAATATCGCGAATCCCTGACTGATGGTATGGCATATATCATCAGTGAAGGGGTCGCACGCCAGCCAAATCTCCAGCAAAAGATGGATTGGGTTTCTGATGCCTCCGATTTGCTGGAATTACCTATCCATTATGTAGAAGCCAGTAAGGTCGATATTACCCGTGCTGAAGGGCGCCGTATTGCCGAACGAAAAGCGGTGGTGCGTTGGGACGCCGAATCAGGTATTGCCTATATTGTGGTTGGGCTGCGCGATGACCCGGGTCATTACCTTTATATTAAGGCCGACAGTATTACTGAGCGCCAGATGAAGGCCTTACCAGTCTTTATCCTGGACTATCTGGTCTACTATCCAGGTCAGGAAAAAGAATATCTGGCTCGTATTCAGGATTATTTTTCTTATCCGGTTTCTATCGAAAATGTCCAGAATCTACCTTTAGACTCCGAGCAAATCGGACGTCTGCGTCTGGATCACAGCATCATTTTATACCGCGACAATGCCTCTATTCGTGGTACCACAATTTCAATTATTTCACCGATTCCTGGTTCGACCTCGCAAGTATTGGTCATGGGGCCGGTACCCTTGTTTAACTGGATGCCATTCCAGTTGGCGACCGGTATTACCTTATTAAGCCTTTTTGTGTTGAGTCTGGGTGTTTATGGTCTTCTGGTTCCGATGCAGCGTAAGTTGCGTGAAGTCAGCTATGCCTTAAACAAAATGAAATCGGGTAATATGTCATTGCGTCTTCCTGTGGAAGGCAGTGACGAGATGTCTACACTGGCGTCTAGCTATAATAATATGTCAGATCATATCCAGCGTTTGATCGAAGCGCAGCGTGAGTTGATGCGTGCGGTGTCGCATGAGTTGCGTACACCGGTGGCACGAATCCGCTTTGGTGTGGAAATGATGGCGGATGAAGATGACTACGATTATCGTCTGCAACAGGTGGAACAGATTGATAAAGATATTGAAGCGCTGAATACCTTGATTGATGAGATCATGACCTATGCCAAACTGGAACAGGGCATGCCGTCGATTGAGTTTGAGCAAATCGATCTGTATGACGTACTGAATCAGGTGGCACAAGAAACTGAAGCGCTGAAAACCCAGAAAATCATCGAATTACATCCAATGCCTGTTGCGGTCACAGTAGAGGCGGAGCGTCGTTATCTGCATCGTGTAATTCAGAATCTGGTCGGCAATGCTGTACGTTATTGCGATAATAAAATCTTGATTAGCGGCGGTCTGGATCAGGATGGTCAGGCCTATGTTTGCGTTGAAGATGACGGGCCGGGAATTCCAGAAATAGATCGTGCCCGCATTTTTGAAGCCTTTGCCCGACTGGATGATAGCCGTACCCGTGCGTCGGGTGGTTATGGTTTAGGTTTGTCGATTGTCAGCCGGATTGCGTACTGGTTTGGTGGCACGATTCAGGTGGATCAAAGTCCGACGCTGGGTGGTGCGCGTTTTACCATGACCTGGCCGGCACAACGTTATGTCAAGAAGAGTAAGCGCAAAATGCTGGAAAAAAAGCCAGAGGAAGCGAGTGATCATTTAGCTTGATATTGTGTAAATGATTTTGGTCATAAAAAAACGATGCATCAGCATCGTTTTTTATTGGAAGAGATTTTATTCCTGAATGGTCGCATCAGGTTCAATGAGTGATTTGCCCTCTTTTAAGCTTTGTAGCGCTTCAGGGTTAAAGTCGATCAACAGTTTGGTATTTTTCGCATCGACGTTATAGCGCTGAATCAGTTTCTGGTCGCCTGATAACGTTTCGACTTTATATTCGTCAGCGATATTCATAATGCCATCCAGATTGATGCTGGAAGAGGCGTGGTCCTCTTGAAAAAGTGCATGGATGTCACGTAAGTCAAAAGCGGCCTGGCTTATGTTAGGATTTTTCTGGATGTAATTTTCTATATGTCGAACCAGTAATTGAGCAAATAAAAAATAATTCGGCTTATGCGAAAAGCGTAGAGACATGCAAGGACTCCTTATTGTTACTTTATTAATGTCATGATGTGGTTTAGAAATAGAAATAACATATTCTGAATCAGTCCGTTGAGCATGTTGCAAAAAGACACAATTGCCAATCCAAGATTACCAAGTAGCTGCAGGGGGTAAAGCAACAGTTAAATATAAAAAATCACATTAAATATCAAGTTAAATCAATTGGTTTGAAAGAAGAAATAGTTGTTAAAATAAGTTTTTATCCGATTTAACTTGGATTCAATAGTGAAAAAGACTATATCTAAATGGGTGGGCGAGAAAAGCAGCTCATCGATCAGCCTATTTTCTGGAAGTGCTCTTTATAAAAAAATTAATAGATAATTAAAATTTAATTTGGGAAAACGATTAAAACGAATTCTGAATGATTAAAGTCAAATTAAATGCTGAAATGTCTAAAAAATCATCCCAAAGACTAAGGCTTATAAACTAGCAAGTGAAATCCAAAATCAGGTACAATTGGCGGGATTAATTTTGTGTTTGGTGTATTTGAAGGCCAATACATACATTCTTTGTTAACAAATAGGCCTGCCAGGAGTTATCCCCGCATGAGTGCTATTACTCCATACGAATGGGCAATTATTGCCTTCGTGATCGGCGTTACATTTTTATGCGTCTTTATGCTGACTGTCCCATTACTCCTCGGGGGTAAATCATGGGGCCGTGCCAAGCAGGAGCAGTTTGAGTCAGGTGTAGTTAGCGCAGGTGGAGCTCGTATCCGCTTGTCTGCAAAGTTCTATTTAGTTGCAATTTTCTTTGTGGTGTTTGATTTAGAAGCACTTTATCTATATGCATGGGCAGTTTCTGTTCGTGAGGTAGGTTGGATTGGTTTTGCAACTGCAGCTATCTTTATCATAGTTTTACTTGTTGGTTTGATTTACGAATTATCGACAGGCGCACTCAATTGGGCACCTTCAGACAGACGTAAGGCAGCAGGAATTAAAGCTAAGATTGGTTCGCCAAATATGGATCTTGCAGAAATTACGCGCTTCAACTCGATTGAAGAATTGGTGATGGATCCAACGGGTCAAATCCCGGCTCAATCATCTGGTTTTGTGAAAAAGTCACAAACTCAATTATCTGATAAGGAGTAAGACGGGATGAAATATACATTAACCCGTGCGAATCCGAATGCTGACCAATATCCACTTCAGGAACGTATTGTTGTAGAAGATCCGTTGCTAGAAGAAGAAGTGAATAAAAATGTATTCATGACTCGCTTAGAGGATGTGGTACATACAGCAGTCAACTGGGGTCGTAAAAACTCAGTTTGGCCATTTAACTTTGGTACATCTTGCTGCTACGTAGAATATGCAACGACCTTGACCGGCGTGCATGACTTGTCACGTTTTGGTGCCGAGGTTATCCGTGCTTCACCGCGTCAGGCGGACTTAATGATTGTAGCGGGTACTTGCTTCGTAAAAATGGCGCCAGTAATTCAGCGTCTGTACGAACAGATGCTTGAACCAAAATGGGTCATTTCAATGGGTGCATGTGCCAACTCAGGTGGTATGTACGATATTTATTCAGTCGTACAAGGTGTGGATAAAATCATCCCGGTCGATGTGTATATTCCAGGTTGCCCACCACGTCCTGAAGCTTTGATTCAGGCATTGATGCTGTTGCAAGACCAGATTCAACTAGAGCGTCGTCCGCTTTCTGCGGTGATCGGTGATGATCTTAAGCCAGTGTATAAGCCAAAGATGATGCCGGAACGTGACCGTAAGAAAGACCAGCGTGTTGCTGTGAAGAACTTACGCTCTATGGATGAAATTAAATAATTTAAACGACAGGTTGTTTTGTTGTGCACCCGCTATGGGTGTAATTGTCGTTTAGGTTGACTGAATTTGTATTAAATAGGAAGCCAAGCCAATGGCTGAAACTGACATTGCTATGCCAGAATCAACGCCTGTTGATTCACGCCCAGCATTTGCCATCATTGAAGAACTCAAAACCAAATTTGGTGAGAACTTCTTTGTGCAAACGACTTTCGAGGATTTCCCGACAGTCTGGGTTGAGCGCGCACGTGTACAAGAAGTTTTAATGTTCTTGCGTACAGTGTCACGTCCTTACGTGATGTTGTTCGACCTGTCAGCGGTAGATGAGCGTCTGCGTACGCACCGCGACGGTTTACCTGCGTCTGACTTCACCGTGTTCTATCACCTGTTGTCGCTCGAGCGTAATACTGACATTCGTATTAAAGTTGCCTTAGCTGAAAGCGATTTGAATCTTCCGACGGCAACCAATATTTGGCCAAATGCCAACTGGTACGAACGCGAAGCTTACGATATGTTCGGGATCAATTTCGAAGGGCATCCAATGCTCCGTCGTATCTTGTTGCCAACCTATTGGGAAGGTCATCCGCTACGTAAAGAATATTCTGCACGTGCGACTGAATATACGCCGTATTTGCAAGATAAAGCCAAACAGGACTACGAACAGGAACATCTTCGTTTCGTCCCTGAAGATTGGGGTATGAAGCGCGGCAATGCCGATGAGGACTTCATGTTCCTGAACTTGGGTCCGAACCATCCATCTGCGCACGGTGCGTTCCGTGTGATCTTGCAGCTGGACGGTGAAGAAGTGAAAGACTGTGTGCCTGATATTGGTTATCACCACCGTGGTGTGGAAAAGATGGCTGAACGTCAAACCTGGCATTCATTCATTCCGTATACAGACCGTGTCGACTACCTCGGTGGTTGTGCGCAAAACATGCCTTATGTGCTTGGCGTAGAGCAAATGGCGGGTATTACTGTACCTGACCGTGCGCAATGTATCCGCGTGATGATGTCTGAACTGTTCCGTATCAATAACCATTTGCTGTTCATTGGTACTGCGATTCAGGATGCCGGCGGTATGACGCCAGTCTTCTACATGTTCGCCGATCGTCAGAAAATCTATGACGCGATTGAAGCGATCACCGGTTACCGTATGCACCCGGCATGGTTCCGTATTGGCGGTACCGCACACGACCTTCCAAACAACTGGCAGCACCTGATCCGTGAAATCCTGGACTGGATGCCGAAACGTTTGAAGGAATACCATACTGCAGCGCTGAAAAACTCGGTGTTTGTGGGTCGTACCCGTAATGTTGCGCAATACGATGCAAAATCTGCATTGGCTTGGGGTGTGACAGGTACAGGTCTACGCGCTACAGGTATCGACTTTGACGTACGTAAATACCGCCCATATAGCGGTTATGAAAATTACGACTTCGAAGTGCCGGTTGAGTACGAAGGCGATGCCTATGCACGTGTCATCGTTCACTACCGTGAAATCGAAGAATCACTGAAAATTATCAAACAATGTTTAGATAATATGCCGTCTGGTGCGTACAAAGCAGACCATCCACTGGCTGTTCCACCACCAAAAGACAAGACATTACAAGATATTGAAACCTTGATTACGCACTTCCTGAGCGTATCTTGGGGTCCTGTAATGCCGGCGGGTGAAGCATCTGTGATGGCGGAAGTGGTAAAAGGCGCGTCGAACTACTACTTGACTTCAGACAAGTCAACCATGAGTTACCGTACCCGTATCCGTACACCAACCTTCACGCATTTACAGCAAATGCCTTCTGTGATTAACGGCAGCTTAATGTCTGACTTAATCATTTATTTAGCGACCATTGACGTCGTAATGGCTGACGTGGATCGCTAAGGGGTAATCGCATTATGATGATTTTGACTGATAAAAAGCCACGTGTGAATGTTGAAGGAATTTTGACTGCGGACGAAATTCACGATATCGAACATCACATGGGGCACTACCCATACCCACGTGCAGCGTGTCTAGATGCGCTGAAGTGTGTACAACGCCGTAATGGCTGGGTAGATGATGCGCAAATGAATGCCATCGCACAAATGCTGAGCATGAGCGTTGCAGACCTGGAAGGTGTGGCAACGTTCTATAACCGTATTTACCGTCAGCCGGTCGGTCGTCACGTAATTTTATTATGTGATTCGATTGCGTGTTTCTTGATGGGTGCGGAAACTTTGGCAGAAGCATTCCAGCGCGAATTAGGCATTCAGTTTGGTCAAACGACTGCAGATGGTCGTTTCACTTTGCTGCCAATTTGCTGTCTGGGCAACTGTGACAAAGGTCCAACCTTAATGATTGATGAAGACACGCACGGTCTGGTTGAAGTGACTTCGGTGAAACAGCTGTTGGAGAAGTATGTATGAATACTGAACCAAAACCAATTTATGGCGACGGTAACCCGGAAACGCATCCATTAACATGGCGTTTAAGCAAACAAGCCAACGTACGTAATGCAGATGATTACGAAGCGCTGGAAGGTTATGCAGGCTTTAAAAAAGCACTGACCATGTCGCCTAAAGATGTATTGGAAGTGGTTAAGGCAGCGACTGTTAAAGGTCGTGGCGGTGCAGGCTTCCCGGCAGGCATTAAATGGTCTTTGATGGCGCCAAACGACAACTCAGGTCCACGTTACCTGATTTGTAATGCCGATGAGATGGAACCAGGTACCTTTAAAGACCGTTTGTTGATGGAAGATCTTCCGCATCAATTGATCGAAGGGATGCTGATTGCGGGTTATACGCTTGAAGCAACACACGGTTATATCTTTATCCGCGGCGAGTACATCGAAGCTGCTCAGTACTTAAATGAAGCACTTGAGCAAGTTCGTGCCAAAGGTTATTTGGGGGATAACATCCTCGGTACAGGCTGGAACTTCGAGTTACACGTGCATACCGGTGCGGGTCGTTATATCTGCGGTGAAGAAACTGCATTGATTAACTCGCTTGAAGGTCGCCGTGCCAACCCGCGTACTAAACCGCCATTCCCGCAAGTTGCAGGTGCTTGGGGTCGTCCTACGATTGTGAACAACGTAGAGACCTACAACAACTTACCGGCAATCATGCTGCGTGGTCCTGAATGGTACATCAACTTATCTGCTGGTAAGTCGAAAGATCCAGGCACCAAGATTTATGGTGCATCAGGTAAAGTGAAATTCCCGGGTCTATGGGAGCTTCCATTTGGTACGACAGCACGTGAAGTGATTGAAGACCATGCTGGTGGTATGCGTGACGGCTTAAAACTGAAAGCATGGTTACCGGGTGGTGCATCGACTGACTTCCTGGCTGCCGAGCATATTGATCTTCCTATGGATGCGGAAAGCATCATGAAAGCAGGTTCGCGTTTAGGAACTTGCTTATTGATGGTGGTAGATGAAACCCAATGTATGGTTTCAGCGACACGTAACCTCGAAGAATTCTTTGCACGCGAATCATGTGGTTTCTGTACGCCTTGCCGTGATGGCTTACCTTGGGCTGTGAAAGCGCTGAAAGCACTGGAAGATGGCACAGGTAAGAAAGAAGATATCGATCACTTACAAGAACTGACTCGTAAGCTTTGGATTGGTAAAACTTTCTGTGCCCACGCACCGGGTGCAATGGAGCCGCTTATGGGCGCACTCAAATATTTCCGTGGCGAATTTGAAGCGAAGGTTGTGAATGCCGCCGCTCAAACCAGCAACGTAGAACAAGCTTAAGGAATTCGACTATGGCTACAATTCATGTCGATGGCAAATCGTATGAAGTCAACGGCTCGGAAAACTTGCTACAAGCATGTTTGAGTCTTGGCATTGATATCCCATACTTTTGTTGGCATCCATCCTTAGGTTCTGTCGGTTCTTGCCGTCAATGTGCGGTGACCCAGTACGCGAATCCAGAAGATACGCGTGGCCGTTTGGTCATGTCATGTATGACGCCAGCATCTGACAATACCTACATCTCGATTGAAGACAAAGAAGCCAAAGATTTCCGTGCTTCGATTGTTGAATTCTTGATGACCAACCATCCGCACGACTGTCCAGTCTGTGAAGAAGGGGGTCACTGTCATTTACAAGATATGACTGTAATGACGCAGCATGACCGTCGTCGCTACCGTTTCACGAAGCGTACCCATTACAACCAGGAGCTTGGCTCATTCATTTCTCACGAAATGAACCGTTGTATCGCGTGTTACCGTTGTGTGCGTTATTACAAAGACTACGCAGGTGGTACGGACTTTGGCGTGTATGCCAATGCATCACGTGTGTACTTCGGTCGTCCTGAATCAGGTACTTTAGAGTCTGAATTCTCGGGCAACCTGACTGAAGTCTGTCCAACAGGTGTATTCACCGACAAAACTCATTCGGCTCGCTACAACCGTAAATGGGACATGCAGTATGCGCCAAGCGTATGCCAAGGCTGTTCTTCAGGTTGTAACATCTCTCCGGGTGAGCGTTATGGCGAACTTCGCCGCGTAGAAAACCGTTATAACGGTGAAGTCAACCAGTACTTCCTATGCGACAAAGGCCGTTTCGGTACAGGTTATGTGAACCGTGAGGACCGTCCGCGTCAACCACAATTCCGTCAAGGTGCAACTGTTGAAACTGTTTCAGTGGATGCAGCACTAGACACGGTCATTGCAAATATCCAGGGCAAAAAAGTATTGGGTATTGGTTCACCGCGTGCATCACTTGAATCAAACTTCGCACTTCGTGAGTTGGTGGGTCAAGAGAACTTCTCAACAGGTCTATCTCAAAAAGAACAGAATCTGGTTGAGTTGGCAGCTTCTATCATGCAAACCGAGGGTGTTTACAACCCGAACATGCGTGAAATTGAAAGCTACGATGCTGTGTTAATTTTGGGTGAAGACCTCACACAAACTGCGCCACGTATGGCTTTATCTGTTCGCCAGGCTGCGAAAAATAAAGGCAAAGAGATGGCGGCAGAGCGCCGTACGCAAGAATGGTTAGCTGAGCCGGTACAACGTATTGCCCAAGATGCAAAATCTCCGATTTACATCCTGGCTGCGACACAAACCCGTTTGTCTGATGTTGCTGAAGGTGAAGTAGTTGCTTCTCCAAACGACATCGCACGTTTAGGTTTTGCAGTTGCTGCAGCAGTTGCTGGTGAAACGATTCTTGGTTTAGATGACGATGCCAAAGCATTTGCACAAACCATTGCGGACACTTTAAAAGTTGCGAAGAAACCACTGATTATCTCGGGTACAAGCTTGCAAGATCCTGCCATTATGGAAGCTGCTGCACAAGTTGCACAGAATCTGGGTAATGCGGGTCTGACTTTGACGGTTCCTGAAGTGAACTCGATGGGTATGGCGATCTTGGGTGGTCAAAGCCTAGAGCAAGCATTTGCACAAGATTACGATACTGTAATTGTGGTTGAAAACGACCTTTACCGTCGTCTTCCTGCTGCACAGGTCGATGCTGCACTTGCAGGTAAAGATGTAATCGTACTGGATCACTCTGAAACTGAAACAGTGAAAAAAGCCGACATCGTACTTTCTGCTGCATCGTTTGCTGAAGGTGATGGTACGGTTGTATCTCAAGAAGGCCGTGCACAACGTTTCTATCAAGTGTATGACCCAAGCTACTACAATCCTGAATTGGCGATCAAGGAATCTTGGCGCTGGTTACACGCTCTGGAAACAGGCGTAAAAGGCAAAGCGATTTCTTGGACTTTACTGGATGATGTGATCGAGTCAGTGGCTAAAAATGTCCCTGCGCTTGAAGGCATTCTGGATGTTGCACCTGATGCGGGCTTCCGTGTTCATGGCTTGAAAGTGGCACGTGAACCACGTCGTTACTCAGGTCGTACTTCAATGCGTTCGCCATTGTCTGTACATGAGCCGAAACAGCCTACAGATAAAGACTCTGCATTAACGTTCTCGATGGAAGGTTATGTCGGAGACCAGACTCCATCTCCACTGGTTCCATTTGCATGGTCTGCAGGCTGGAACTCGCCACAAGCCTGGAACAAGTTCCAGGAAACTGTAGGTGGTTCACTCAAAGGTGGTGATTCAGGCGTTCGTTTATTCGACCGTTTGGCAAAACGTCCGGCACGTACATTCGTTGCACCGGCACCTGTTCTGGTCAATGCTGAAAGCTTCCGTCTGGTACCAATGCACCATATCTTTGGTTCAGGTGAATTCACGGTAAAAACACCAGCGATGGAAACACGTATTCCTGAAGCGGTATTTGCAGTGGGTGAGCAGGATGCAGCGCGCCTGAATGTTCAAGATGGTCAGACAATCACGGTGAAAGCAGGTGAGACGTCAATCGTTCTTCCAGTTCAAGTGATTGAATATTTACCGACAGGTTATATTGGCTACCCAATCGGTCTGGCACCGACGGTATCTCTTGCAGAGCCTGTTTCAGTCGCGGTAGGAGTGTAATTCATGGAACAAGAATTAATCCGTCAAACGCCGCTGTGGGCTGAAAACTGGCCAATTGCCTATTCAGTCATTCAAGCGATTGTGATCTTGCTGGTTGTAGTACTGATCGCTGCGTTGATGTCTTTTATTGAACGTCGTTTACTCGGCTTGTGGCAAGACCGTTACGGTCCGAACCGTGTTGGTCCGGGTGGTATGTTCCAGATTGTTGCCGACATGCTGAAAATCATGTTCAAGGAAGACTGGACACCTAAGTTTGCTGACAAATTGACTTTCCGTATGGCGCCAGCAGTTGCGATGGCAACTGCGGTGCTGTCGTTCATGGTTATTCCTGTATCACCTTATTTAGGTGTAGCAGACATGAACATCGGCCTGTTGTTCTTTATGGCAATGGCGGGTATTGCAGTTTATGCAGTCCTGTTCGGTGGCTGGTCATCAAACAACAAATATGCCTTACTGGGCGGTTTACGTTCTGCGGCTCAGACCATTTCTTATGAAGTGTTCTTGGGTATCTCGTTGATGGGTGTGGTGGCAATTGCCGGCTCATTCAACATGCGTGAAATCGTTGAAGCGCAAAAAGATGTTTGGTTTGTAATTCCCCAGTTCCTGGGTTTCTTGATCTTCGTGGTTGCGGGTGTTGCGGTAACGCATCGTCATCCATTTGACCAACCAGAAGCAGAACAGGAACTGGCAGAAGGTTACCATGTTGAATACGGCGGTATGAAGTGGGGGATGTTCTTCGTTGCGGAATACGTCAACGTGGTACTGATCTCTGCATTGATCGTGACGTTATTCTTCGGTGGCTGGCTTGCGCCATTCAACCTTGATATTCCGTTCCTTCCAGCAGCATTCTGGTTCATTATCAAAACAGCATTCTTTGTAATGATGTTTGTACTGGCGCGTGGTTCATTAATGCGTCCACGTTATGACCAGGTGATGAACTTTGGTTGGAAAATTTGCTTGCCATTGGCGTTGGTTAACCTTTTGGTAACTGGTGCTGTGATTCTGATGAATCAGGCCTAAGACAGCAGGGAGAACAAAATGTTTAAATTTCTAGCTGGATTCGGGTCAATCGTTCGTTCGTTGTGGATGGTGTTCAGCCACGCAACACGTAAACGTGACACCATTTTATATCCGGAAGTGCCGGCCGAAGAAATCGTGCCACCACGCTTCCGTGGTCGTATCGTATTGACGCGCGACCCTGATGGCGAAGAACGCTGTGTGGCATGTAACCTGTGTGCGGTTGCCTGTCCGGTAGGCTGTATTTCACTACAAAAAGCAGAACGTGAAGATGGTCGCTGGTATCCGGAATTTTTCCGTATCAACTTCTCGCGTTGTATTTTCTGCGGTATGTGTGAAGAAGCGTGTCCAACCACTGCGATTCAGATGACCCCGGACTTCGAGCTTGGCGAATATGTTCGTCAGGACCTGGTCTATGAAAAAGAACACCTGCTGATTTCTGGTCCTGGTAAATATCCTGACTATAACTTCTACCGTGTAACCGGTATGGCAGTTGCAGGCAAGGACAAAGGTCAAGCACAGCGTGAAAGTGCACCTGTTGATGTACGGAGTCTATTACCATGATGTGGCCATTTTATTTAATGGCCCTCGTGGCCATTGTCTCTACGGTTCGCGTTGTTACTAACGCGAATCCGGTACATGCTTTATTAAGCCTGATCGTGTCATTGCTTGCAGTCGCAGGCATGTTCCTGATCGTCGGTGCGCCATTCGCTGGTGCGCTGGAAGTGATCGTTTATGCGGGCGCGATCATGGTGTTGTTCGTGTTCGTGGTAATGATGCTGAACCTGGGTGAGCAGACCGTTGAACAAGAACGTAAATGGTTGACTTCATCGGCTTGGGCTTATCCGGCGTTGATGAGCTTCCTGATCGGTTTGGTGCTGGTATGGGTATTAAACTCTGATTACACACAAGCTTCACTGGTAATGGGTACAGAAATGGTGGGCCCGAAAGCAGTGGGTCAAGCACTCTTTACGCAATACTTGTTGTTGGTTGAAGTTGCCGCGATGTTATTGCTTGCTGCCTTGGTAGCTGCATTCCATTTGGGTAAACGTGAACCAGATGCAGAAGAGGAAAAAGAATAATGGGCAACATCCCTTTAGAGCATGGTTTGATCGTTGCATCTATTCTCTTTGCACTGGGTTTTTACGGTGTAATGGTGCGACGCAACCTACTATTTATTTTAATGAGCCTTGAAATCATGATGAACGCTGCTGCTTTAGCGTTCGTCCTGGCGGGCAGTGCATGGGCACAGCCAGATGGTCAGATCATGTTTATCCTGATCCTGACGCTTGCTGCGGCAGAGGCTTGTATTGGTCTTGCGATCGTCCTTCAGTTCTATCATCGCTTCCATCACCTGGATGTGGATGCTGCTAGTGAGATGCGCGGATGAGTTATTTATATCTAACAATTTTATTTCCGCTCATTGGTTTTGTCCTGTTAGCGGCGGGGCGCAACAAGCTTCCGGAATCTGTTGCAGCGATGATTGGTGTGGGTGCAGTCGGTTTATCTGCACTGTTCGCACTGATTGCAGGTATGGACTTTGTTAACAATGGTTCAACTGCAGTAGTACAACATCTTTGGACCTGGTTCAATGTTGGCAGTTTTGCTCCGGGCATCAGCTTGCAGCTGGATGGCTTGTCTTTATTGATGCTGGGCATGGTCACTGGTGTGGGTTTCTTAATTCACATCTTTGCATCATGGTATATGCGCGGTGAAGAAGACTTTGCACGTTTCTTCTCTTACTTCAACCTGTTCGTTGCCAGCATGTTATTGCTGGTATTGGGTGACAACCTGGCGTTGTTATTCCTGGGTTGGGAAGGCGTAGGTCTGTGTTCATACCTGTTGATCGGTTATTACTACCAGAACCCGGCAAACGGTCTGGCGGCAATCAAGGCATTTACTGTGACCCGTATTGGTGACGTATTCCTGCTGATTGCCATGTTCCTGATCTTCCAGCAATTCGGTACCTTGAACATTCAGTACATCGTCGAAAATGCGGCGACTGTAATGACGCAAAGTTCTTCATTGACCATCTGGACAGCATTGCTCTTATTCTTGGGTGCGGCAGGTAAATCTGCACAGATCCCGTTACAAACATGGTTAGCCGATGCGATGGCAGGTCCGACACCTGTTTCTGCATTGATCCATGCTGCAACAATGGTAACAGCCGGTGTTTACCTGTGCTGCCGTCTGTTCGCAGTCTTTGAACTTGCACCAGAAGTGATGGTATTTATTTCGATCACAGGTGCGGTGACCTTGCTTGTGGCTGGTTTTGCTGCACTGGTTCAAACCGACATCAAACGTATTCTGGCATACTCAACCATGAGTCAGCTCGGTTATATGTTTATGGCGGTAGGTGCTGAAGCATACCAGGCAGGTCTGTTCCATATGCTGACTCACGCATTCTTCAAGGCACTCTTGTTCTTGTCGTCTGGTGCAGTGATTCTGGCTTATCATCACGAACAAAACATCTTCAAGATGGGCGGTCTGTTCTACAAGAACAAATTCCTGTTTGCATGTTTCGCGATTGGTGGCGGTGCATTGGCAGCGATTCCATTCCTGACGATTGGTTTCTTCTCAAAAGATGCGATTCTTGCTGCAGTCTGGACGCAAAGTCATATTGCTGGTTTACCAGTGTATAACACGCTGTACTGGGTCGGTGTTGCAGGTGCATTCTTAACCTCTATTTATACATTCCGTTTAATTTGGGTTGTATTCTTTGGCAAAGAAAACACACCTTATCATGAAATCCAAGGTGCAACTTACTGGGCGCCACTGGCAATTCTTGCTGTACTTTCAACAGGTCTGGCGATCGTCCTGAAAGCACCGGTAATGAGCATTCTGGATGCAGCCCAAATTCCAGCCTTCATTATTCCTGAAGCGCTTGAAGCAGGTGCACATGGTGCTGAATACATCGCAATCGCTGTTGCGTTAACAGGTCTTGCAGTGGGTGTTGTGTTGTTCGCTTTTGCTTACAATGCAGTCAAACGTTTTGCAGCCACTTCTGTAGGTGCTGGCCTGGTCAATATCTGCCGTAATGCATTAGGTTTCGATACGCTGTATGACATCATTTTCGTGAAGCCATATTTATTGTTCGCGAAAATCTTTGGTCGTGATCCAATTGATGGCCTATGGCTGGTACTTCCTGCACTTGTTAAAGGTGGTCACAGCTTTACAAGTTCACGTCAAACCGGTTCACTGCGTGAATATGCATCTAGTATGGGGCTCGGTGTCGTTGTCCTACTGATGATCTTGATCGTGATTCAGGTCGTGGGGAAATAAAATGGAAGCTCCAAACAATATTATTTTGCCGGCTCTGATCCTCATTCCGTTCATTGCAGGTTTCATATGCTGGTTGGTCGATAAACTCGACCAACACTTGCCGCGTTATATCGCGCTGATCGGTATGCTGGTGACCTTGGTCTTGACCATAGTCCTTTGGCAGACTGGTACTTACAACTATGAATTAGGCGGTGCTACACCTTCGTGGGCTGCCGAATTCAAATTGCCTTGGATTCAAACCCTGGGCATTAACATTCACTTAGCAGTGGATGGTTTATCACTTCTTATGGTTGGCTTGACTGCACTCCTGGGTGTATTGGCAGTAGGCTGTTCATGGGGCGAGATTCAAAAGAACGTTGGTTTCTTCCACTTGAACCTTTTATGGTCTTTAGGTGGTGTCATCGGTGTGTTTCTGGCGATTGACTTATTCCTGTTCTTCTTCTTCTGGGAGATGATGCTGGTACCGATCTACTTCCTGATTGCCCTTTGGGGTCATAAAGGGGCAGAAGGCAAGTCACGTGTTTATGCAGCTAACAAGTTCTTCATTTACACGCAGGTTGCCGGTTTGGTGATGCTGATTGGTATCCTTGGTCTGGTGACTGTGGGCTATACCATGACTGGCGAAATCCGTTTCGACTACAACTATCTATTAGGTGTGGCGAATACGCTTGACGCTCAGGCGCCAGCGGTGGCTTATGCATTCATGATCTGTTTATTCATCGGTTTTGCGGTAAAACTTCCAGTTTTCCCATTACACGGCTGGTTACCAGATGCGCATGCGCAAGCACCAACAGCGGGTTCTGTCGATCTTGCAGGTATCTTGATTAAGACTGCGGCGTACGGTTTATTACGTTTCGTGATTCCGTTCTTCCCGGCAGCGTCTGCACAGTTTGCAGACTTCGCAATCATTCTTGGTTTAATCGGTATTTTCTACGGTGCTTGGTGTGCTTTCCAGCAAACCGACATGAAACGCCTGTTGGCTTATACCTCTATTTCACACATGGGCTTCGTTTTACTTGCGATCTACGCAGGTAACATCCTGACCTTCCAGGGTCTGATGATCATGATGTTGGCACATGGTATTTCATCTGCTGCGCTGTTCATTATGTGTGGTCAGGTATATGAGCGTGTGCATACGCGTGATATGCGTTTGATGGGTGGTATGCGTGGTCAATTCCCGTATCTTGCATTCTTCCTGATGTTCTTCGTTGCGGCGCTTGTAGGTATTCCAGGTCTAGGTAACTTCATTGGTGAGTTCCTGATCCTGATGGGTGCTTATGCGAAATTCCCGGCGTTTACCATTCTTGCGGCAATCAGCTTGGTATTTGCGGGTCTGTACGGTCTGATCCTGATTCACAAAGCCCTGTTTGGTGTACCAAATGAAGCGCAACAGCAGCACTATACAAATCCATTAAAAGATCTAAATGCACGTGAAATCGCATTATTGTTGATCTGTGCGTTTGGTCTACTTTGGCTTGGTCTATATCCACAAAGCTTCCTTGACGTTTCTAACTCAAGCATGGCGTGGTTAGCGAATAGCTACATTCCAGTTCAAGAAGTGGTTGAAGTTGCTGATCAAGTAACGACTCAACTTGAAAATGTGGAGATCCAATAAGCCATGAACTTCACAATGTCTTTTTCTGAGCTTATGCCTCTAGCACCTGTGATGATCGTGTCGTTAACTGCGATCGTCGTGATGTTGCTGACCGCAATCAAGCGTAACCATAACCTGGTGGCTACTACCACGGTGATTGGTTTAAACCTTGCTGCGTTCTATATCATTTTCGTTTTGTTGGCAGGCGTGTTTGCACCTGCCAACGTGATGAATCTGTTCATCGTAGATCCATTTACGATGCTGTACCAGTTTGTGATCCTGATTGCTGCACTTGCATGTGCAACGCTATCTCACGCGTATATCGAAACCTATAAAGATAACCGTGAAGAGTTATATATCCTGATGCTGACATCCGTTGCGGGTGCCATGCTAATGGTGGCTAGCTCACACTATGCATCATTCTTTATCAGCCTTGAGTTGATGTCGATTCCTGTATATGGCTTGTTGGCATATACACATCAACGTTCTCAATCGCTTGAAGCGGGTGTGAAATATCTAGTGCTTTCAGCAACTGCGTCTGCAATGCTGCTCATGGGTATGGCATATATTTATGCATATACAGGTACTTTAAGTTTCGTTGCGGAACCAGGCAAACTGTTTACAGTATTCAGTCAACCGGCTGTCGTGATTGGTCTGGCATTAATTGTATTTGCTGTGGCATTTAAATTATCGCTGGCACCATTCCACAAATGGACACCAGACGTATACGCTGGTGCGCCAGCGCCAATCGCAACTTTCCTTGCGACTGTTGCGAAAGTGGCGATGATTGGTCTGTTTGTTCGTTATGCGTTGTCTTCGGGCCTAATCCTGGCAGACAGCTTCGTAACGATCATTTCGATTATTGCGGTTCTGTCTATCCTTGCAGGTAACTTGCTGGCGGTTCGCCAAGTGAACTTGAAACGTATCTTGGCATACTCTTCAATTGCACACTTTGGTTATTTGCTGGTCGCCATCGTCAGTTCACGTAATACGGATTTCTTACAAGTTCAAGGTTTCGCGACTTTTGAAAGTGTAAACGTCTATGTAATTACGTATGTATTAACCACGATCGGTGCGTTCGGTGTTGTTACGCTAATGTCTAGTCCGTATAACAATACGGATGAAGCGGGTAGTCTGGCTGAATACCGTGGTCTGTTCTGGCGCCGTCCAGTATTAACTGCTGTATTGACAGTAATGATGCTGTCTCTTGCAGGTATTCCTTTAACTGCCGGCTTTATCGGTAAGTTCCTGGTGATTAAAACTGCAGTTGCAGGCGAAGCCTGGTTCCTGACTGCCATGGTCATCCTGGGTTCTGGTATCGGTTTGTATTACTACCTGCGTGTGATGGTTGTGCTTTACATGACGCCACCTGAAACACCACGTCTAGATGCGGTGAATCATTGGGGTCAAAAAGTCGGTGGTATCATGGTACTTCTTGCTGCGCTTGCGGTACTTGTGATTGGTGTCTACCCAGATCCGATGATTGCAGTATCTAAATATGCATTCTTTGCCATGTCACCTGAATTGCAACAGTTCATTTTCACTTTGGTTCAAAGTGGTTTTAACTAATATCTGCAAAGATTGACGTTATTACAAAAAAGCCTCCATGATTGGGGGCTTTTTTATTTATACAAATCAATAAAAGCCTTTATAATAGCGGAAATTTATCTTTAACCTTTTAGGTGTTCTCCCGTGGCAATCCATGAAATCCGTCATCCACTCATTCGACATAAGCTTGGTTTACTCCGTCGTGCAGATATTAGTACCAAAAATTTCCGTGAGTTAGCTCAAGAAGTGACCATGCTTCTGACTTATGAAGCAACTAAAGACCTGCCAATGGTTGAACATGATATTGATGGCTGGAATGGTGCTGTTACAGTTGACCGTATTGCGGGTAAAAAAATCACGGTTGTGCCAATTCTACGTGCCGGTATTGGTATGCTCGACGGTTTCTTGAACCTGATTCCAAGTGCAAAAGTATCAGTACTTGGTTTAGAGCGTGATGAAGAAACTCTGGAAGCACGTACCTATTATAAAAAACTGGTTCCAGACGTACAAAACCGTATCGCGATGATCATTGATCCAATGTTGGCGACTGGTTCTTCTTTAGTGGCTGCCATTGATGTACTGAAAGCCAGCGGCTGTAAAGATATTCGTGTGATGGTTCTGGTTGCTGCACCAGAAGGCATTAAGCGTGTAGAAGCTACGCATCCGGATGTGGTGATTTTTACTGCTTCTATCGATAATGGCTTAAATGAAAATGGTTATATCGTTCCAGGTCTTGGCGATGCTGGCGATAAAATCTTTGGTTCAGTTCAAAAAGACTAATTTTTGAATATGATGAAAAAAGGGGCTACTACAGCCTCTTTTTTATATAATGTAGACAGGGCATTTTCAGGATAGGACAATAGCATGAAAGATGAATTGTATCAGGGCAAAATCAAACAGTATGACCCTGCCAAAGGTTTCGGTTTTATTGGCTGCGCTGAGGGAGATGTATTCTTCCATATTTCAGACTTCCCTGCGGCAGAAGGCGAGCCAAAACGCAATGAACGTGTGAAATTTAATGTTGTTGAAAATGGCGATAAGTACAAAGCGATCAAGATTGAACGTGTCGAAGACAACTCAAAGAAAGCTAAAAAAACCAAAGTGGCGACACACAATAAATCAATTACATCGGCATTGCTAAACAACTTCCGTGGTTAATGGATTATTCTCATACTTAATCCTTTTTTAATCACATTTAAAAAGAGGCTTCCGAGCCTCTTTTTTTATAGCACCACCGCTTACATATTTAAAGAGACAGACAACACATAAAAAGTCCACTAAACAGCAACAATGCTGAACATTTCCTTTGGCTTAGAATACAAATTAAATGAATTCTATAGAGAACAGTGTCATGTTTACGGATGGAAAAATTAAAACTTACGATTCCGAACGTGGTATGGGCACTCTAGAGCTCATTGAGGTAGCTCAAGAGTTAAGTTTCAAGTTGCAGGATCTACCTTTGCCTGAAATTGAGCCAAAAATTGGAGAGCGACTTAAATTTAGAATCATTCCCCACCAAGAAAGCATGACCTTAGACAACATGGTACGTCTGGATATTAAAGTGCAGGATGAATTTATGCCAGAAGTCGTCGCCTTGCAATCCTTGGCACCTACAGTGTCTGTTCCGGTACGTAATTCAATTTTCTTTAGTCCGACCCTATGGCTGGCATTGGCATCAGCTGTTGGCTTTATGATTTTTGGCGAAGTATAAATAAAAAAGAAATTTTCTTTTTTTACTTTTAACTAGGGATCTATTCTTCCGCCATAAGATGCCCTTCTAGTTTTTGTGTTTCTGCTTTAGAGAATTTTACAAAAGATTTTCAGTCTCTTTTTGATTACAATGATAAAAAATATTAAAGATAAGAGCGAATTATGTTTCAAGAGGGGAAAATCAAAACCTATAACGAAGATCGTGGTTTTGGTTTTATTCAGATCGAAGGGCAATCTAAAGATTTATTTTTTCACGTCAAAGACTTTCCCAATAAAAATATTCCGCCAAGAATTGGGGAAAAATTAAAGTTTTTAATTGTAGAAGAGAATGGAAAGTTTAAGGCGGACCATATTGTTCGCTTGGATGTTAAAGCAACGATGCCTGTTTCGCAGAATAATGATTTACATGAAGATATTGAAACCAAAGCTTCTCCACGTTATGAAAAGAAAAAATCATCAGCTACATCAAAAATAATCACAATATCAGGATTGGTTATTATTGTGATTCTTGCTGCTCTTGTTTATAACAAATATCAAAGCTACCAAGTTCAAAAACAGCAAAAGCTAGAAGAACTGATGGTAGAGCAGCAACGAATTGTCGCTGAACAGCGAGCAGCGCAAGGTGATCTACCTATGCAAGGATTATCTGAGCAGGGTAGGAAGAACCTGGAAAATCGCGGCACTGAGTTAAGAAGCCAAAGTAACCTCGTTAATCCGAAAACTTCAGAAACGGCTTCGCCATCTGTATCTCAATTTAAATGTGATGGTCGTACACGTTGTCCTCAAATGAATTCCTATGAAGAAGCGGTGTTCTTTATTAGAAATTGTTCAGGTACGAAAATGGATGGTGACGGAGATGGGATACCATGTGAAAGTCAGTTTTGATGAATCATAAAAAAAGCACCTTATGGTGCTTTTAATATTTTAGCTTTCACAAAAATTCATAAAGGCTCTTAGACCTGGGCCCTGATATTTCTGGCGATGTACCAGCATAAACAGAGGACGAGTCAGTGACCAGAATGGTGTATCCAGAATCACCAATTGACCTTTTTCACGTAAAGGCTCAATTGCAAGTTTGGAAATGCAGGACATACCAATTCCGCCCGCTACAATTTTTAAAATCGCTTCATTATGACCGAGTGTCAGACGGATATTAGCATCTGGCACATCTTTTAAAATGGCATTATCAAACACCTCACGGGTACCTGAACCTTCTTCACGCAAAATCCATTCAACAGATTTGAAATCTTCAGCGGTTAGTTCACGGTTCAATTGCGCAAGAGGATGGTCTGGCGCACAGCACACGGCCAGCTCATCATCACGCCAATGGATACATTGTAGCTGTGGCAGATGACAGGAACCTTCAATTAAGGCAAGATCCAGCTGGAACTGATTCACCGCTTCAATCATTTGACGGGTATTACCGACTTGAAGCTGTAAATGTGCTTGCGGCTTGATTTTCAAGAAATCGGCCATGAGGTCAGGAATCAGATAATCTGAAATCGTCAGGGTTGCACCCAAACGTAAATCGATACTTTGAAGCTCACCTTTAGCGACTTGTTCAAAAGATTCACAACGACCTAAAATTTCCAGGGCTTGAGGGAGAAGAAAGCGCCCCAGGTCATTCAGCTGTAAACGTTTGCCTAGACGGTCAAATAGTGGAGCACCCAGACCATCTTCCAGATCTGCTAAAGCCATACTAGCCGCACTTTGTGTAAGCTTGACGGCATCGCTAGCCTTCGTTACGGTACCCTCTTGTGCCACTGCTACAAAAACAGCCAATTGGCGTAAAGTCATGCGCATGAGTAGAGCCTTAACATTTAAAAAATATTAATAAATTATGTTGCCATGCTACCATGAGCATAGTCTTTCATGCCACGTTGAAATCATGTCAATTGAAAAATTTACCCGAGAAAAAGTTTTATCTGTACACCGTTGGACCAATACATTATTTAGTTTTACGATGACACGCCCAGCACATTTCAAATTCACGGCAGGGCAGTTTGCGCGTATTGGTTTACAAGTGGGGGATGAACTGGTGGTTCGTGCCTATTCGGTAGTGTCATCTCCTTTTGATGAAACTTTGGAGTTTTTCTCGATTGTCGTTCCAGAAGGTAAATTTACCTCCAATTTACAGCACCTCAAAGTAGGGGATGAGCTGCATCTGGAAAAAATTCCTTATGGTTATCTGACTTTGGCACGTTATCAATTGCCTTTGCCTAAAGACTTGTGGTTACTGGGTACCGGCACGGGGCTGGCACCGTTTATTTGTATGTTGCAAGACTTTGAAACCTGGAGCAAATACGAAAAAATCACTCTGGTTTATAGTGTGCGCACCCGGGCAGAACTCGCTTATGTAGACCGGATTCAGGAAATAGCCGAGACCTTTGGCGAAGGGCATACCGGTTTTAAATTTATCCCGATTATTACCCGTGAACCCGATGCACCTTTACACGACCGTTTACCCATTCTGATTGCCAATGGTGAGCTGGAAAAAGCAGCAGGTATAGCGCTTAATCCGGAAACAACGCATGTCATGCTTTGTGGTAACCCGGATATGGTCGATGATACCAAAGAAGCCTTAAAAGCCCGTGGCCTGACCATGAACCGTCGTGGTGAAGGTAATATTGCAGTCGAGAATTACTGGTAAGGCTGAACTGTGCATCGTCAAAAGCCCCTGCTTGAAGGTAATGCAGTTCCCTTAACAGGAGCGGCATTGTGATCTAAGGGATAACGGTTTTTTGACATTTTGACTCTCCGAAGCCTTGTAGGCCTCTCTAAAACAAACTACCTATCCCTGTCTAAGTTCCGACAGCCCAGCCGGATAATGCTCTTGTCCCCAGTGCTGATCGGTCTGGAGAAATAACCACTCCACAGAATCTGCACCAAGATGTTTACGTGTATTGGTTAGACTAATGCGCGTCAGCAAGTCATAAGAGGCTAACCACTAAGCGCAAATATTGAGTCTTCTTGCTCTTCATGGATGAGGACATCACGAAAAATCACCATTCCAAGAACCAGCCAAAGTACCTGATCTGCCGGCAAGTGGCGCCTGCAAATAGTCGTCGCGGAACTGCTCAATCTGAGTATGAACTCAACCCACTCAACGGGGATATTGTGAATAAAAGTACTCAAATTCAAGAGATTAAACAACCATTAAGATCTAGAAGATTCTGCTGAAATATCATAAAAAATCCGATGCCAAACCTGACATCGGATTCTCTAATAAATTCCACGACGATTCAAATATTTAAATGAAAAGCATTGCCCATTACGGAGGTTTTTTCGATTCAAGCTTAATGCACAAACATATCCATGGATTCACGGATTTCCTGAATGGCTGTTTCGACATCGGGGCTGAGCCAAGTCGGTTCAAAGAATCCGGCATAGTGCTCAATACGGTCTGCAGGCACCACCAGACGCACCGGGCAGTCTTCTTCCAGTAAGCGCCATGGAATAATCGGTACTTCATTATCCAACCATGCCGTTACATCTCGAATATCGATAATCATCGCATTGACACAGTCCGGAAAAGGCATCACGGAAAATTCTTCGGTACGGCGACGGAAATATTCCAGATCCTGCCAGCGAAGCAGGAAGCTTGGCTTGCTAAATTCAATAATTCCAATCAGATGCTGATCACGGCTGTAGTGCAGCGTACATTGATGTGTGACGTCAGTATCAAGATCAAGCGATACACTTTGTTGACGATACGCCATATAACTCGGGTGTATAAATGAGAAGGTGGATAATTATAACGCATTTCATCGCTGAAAGGCAGCGTCTCAACCGTCTTCACTAAAGCCTGCGGAACTGGTATGGCTTATGCATATCTTCAGGGAACAACGATAAAAACAACGAGGTTGCTATGTCAGAGTCAAAAAGTGTGATTGATACCAGTGTGACTGAAACAGCAGTACAAGAAGATTATTTTGCCTTGCGCCAGCTCAAGAAAGGCGCCGTAGGTTGGCTGCTTCTCGTCGGTCTAGGGGTCGCGTATGTGATTTCCGGTGACTTTGCCGGCTGGAATTTCGGTCTGGCACAGGCGGGTTGGGGAGGCATGTTTATTGCGACTATTGTGGTGGCATTTATGTATCTGTGTATGTGCCTAGCCATGTCGGAAATGTCGACCATGCTGCCGACTGCGGGCGGGGGTTGCAGTTTTGCCCGGACTGCTTTTGGTCCCTTTGGCGGCTATCTGACCGGAAGTGCCATTCTGATTGAATATGCCATCGCTCCAGCAGCAATTGCGTGTTTCATTGGCGCTTATTGCGAAGCCCTGTTTGGCATTGGCGGCTGGATCATTTATCTGGTGAGCTATTTAGTGTTTATGGGCTTGCATCTGAAAGGTGCTGGTGAGGCACTCAAAATCATGTTCGTGATTACCGCAATTGCTGCGGTAGCCTTGATGGTGTTCATCTTTGGCATGTTGCCCCATTTTAATAGTGCAAACCTGTTTAATATTGCGGTCAGTACAGAAGCTGCGGGTGCAAGCAGTTTCCTGCCATTGGGCTATCTGGGCATCTGGGCAGCAGTGCCTTATGCGATCTGGTTTTTTCTGGCAGTTGAAGGGGTACCACTGGCCGCCGAGGAAGCCAAAGAGCCAGCCAAATCCTTGCCGCGTGGCCTGATTGGTTCCATGCTGATTCTGGCATTCTTTGCGCTAAGTATTTTGCTGCTCGGTCCTGGCGCAGCAGGTGCAGATACGCTGAAAGATTCCGGTGCGCCACTGGTTGATGCATTGGTCGCGGTCTATGGTGCCAATACCTGGATGGCGAGTTTTGTGAATTTTGTCGGGCTGGCAGGTCTGATCGCCAGTTTCTTCTCGATTATCTATGCTTATTCCCGTCAAATTTTTGCGCTCTCACGTGCCGGTTATTTACCGAAAAAATTGTCCTTAACCAACAGCAATCATGCACCTTATTTGGCCATTATTATTCCGGGCATTATCGGATTCCTGTTGTCCCTTTCAGGTGAAGGTGATTTGCTGATTCTGATGGCAGTTTTTGGTGCCACCATTTCCTATGTGCTGATGATGATGTCGTATATCAAACTGAAACTGTCTCGACCAAATCTGGCACGTCCTTATCAGGCACCGGGCGGTATTGTCACGGCATCGATTGCTTTAGTGCTTGCTGCTATTGCAGTGGTGGCAGGCTTCCTGGTCGATCCAAAAGTCTGGTTGATGGCAGCTGCCATTTACGTGGTACTGATTCTCTATTTCCTGCTGTATAGCCGTCATCATCTGGTGGCCGGTACGCCGGAAGAAGAATTTGCCCGTATTGAGGCAGCAGAAAAAGAACTGAACTAAATCATCAAGCAGAGGGAGCATACGCTTATGCTGTATCAGATCAATGTGGCCAGTCAGCATTATGTCTTTGAGGATTTAAAAACCTTATTGGCCAAGGCTACCCCTGAACGTTCTGGTGATCAGCTGGCAGGGATTGCGGCCGTGGATGCAACCGAGCGTGTCGCTGCACAAATGTGTCTGGCAGAAGTACCGTTACAGCAGTTTTTGCATGAAGCTGTGATTCCTTATGAGGCGGATGAAATCACCCGCCTGATTATGGATGAACATGATGCTGATGCCTTTTATCCGATCTCGCATTTTACTGTCGGGGATTTCCGTAACTGGCTACTCAGTTCAGATGCTACCACAGAAAAACTTACTGCTTTAAAAATGGGCCTGATTCCGGAAATGGTGGCTGCTGTCAGTAAAATCATGCGCAATCAGGATCTGATTCTGGTGGCAAAAAAATGTCGTGTAGTCACACGGTTTAGAAATACCATCGGGCTGGAGGGGTGTCTTTCCACCCGCTTGCAGCCGAACCATCCGACTGATGATCTGATGGGAATTTCAGCTTCGATTCTGGATGGCTTGATGTATGGTAATGGGGATGCGGTCATCGGGATTAATCCGGCGACAGATAATCTGCAGAACCTGACCGAGCTGCTTAAACTGCTCGATCACGTTATTCAGGAATATGATATTCCGACTCAATCTTGTATTTTGACCCATATTACTTCTGGCATTCAGCTGGCAAATAAAAATGTTCCGATTGATCTAATGTTCCAGTCCATTGCAGGAACCGAAAAAGCCAATACCGGTTTCGGCATCAATCTGGCGCTGTTGCAGGAAGGTTATGAGGCGACCTTAAGTCTGCAACGTGGCACCGTGGGTCAAAACGTGATGTATTTTGAAACCGGACAGGGCAGTGCCTTATCCAGCAATGGCCATCATGGCGTGGACCAGCAGACCGTGGAAGCGCGTGCCTACGCTGTAGCGCGTAAGTTTAATCCCTTGCTGGTCAATACTGTAGTCGGCTTTATCGGGCCGGAATATCTATATAACGGCAAGCAGATTATCCGGGCCGGACTGGAAGACCATTTTTGTGGCAAGCTGCTCGGTGTACCAATGGGTTGTGATATTTGCTACACCAACCATGCCGATGCCGATCAGGATGATATGGATGTACTGCTGACCTTGCTTGCCAATGCCGGACTGAATTTTATCATGGGTATTCCCGGTTCAGATGATGTGATGCTGAATTATCAGACGACCTCCTTTCATGATGCGCTCTACATCCGGCAATTACTGGGATTAAAACCAGCTCCTGAATTTGACCACTGGCTACAACAGCAAGGTATTTTGGCACAACAGTCCAATCAGCTGCACTGGCCGACCGAGCTACCGAAGCAATTTTCACGTCTAATCCTGTCTTGAGGAAGTACTATGAAACTGATTGCCGATGTGAAATTTGAGTCCCAATTACAGGATAATCCTTGGCAGAAGTTAAAAGCTTTTACCGATGCGCGGATTGCCCTGGGCCGAACTGGGGGCAGCTTGCCGACTCGACCAAGTCTGGAATTTCAGTTGGCACATGCGCAAGCCAAAGATGCGGTACTGAAGCCACTTGATGTTGAATCTTTAAAAGCTGGTTTGAGTAAAATAGGACTACCCATTCTGGATATTGAAAGTCAGGCTGTGGAAAAGGACCTTTATCTTAAACGTCCCGATCTTGGGCGTGTGCTTTCAGAACAATCCAAAATGATGTTGCGGCAATACCGGGCCGAACATCAGCAACATTGGGATGTGGTCATCATTGTAGGAGATGGGCTGTCGGCACGTGCCATTGAGGAAAACAGCTTGCATTTTATTCCAGCGTTGCTGGAGGCATACAAAGAACAAGGTTGGCAGATTGCCCCCTTAATGATTGCCCGTGGCAGTCGTGTGGCACTAGGCGATGAAGTGGCAGAAATTTTACAGGCAAAAATGCTGGTCATGCTGATTGGCGAACGGCCAGGTTTGAGCTCACCGGACAGTATGGGAATTTACTACACTTATAATGCTTTTAAGGGCTGTCATGATGCCTTGCGTAACTGTATTTCCAATGTCCGTCCTGCGGGCTTGGCCTATCCAATTGCCATCCAGCGACTGGTGGCATTGATGCGTAAATCCTGTGAGTTACAGCTCTCAGGGGTGCAGTTGAAAGATGAACACCAAACCCCAGTCGACATGCAGCATAGCCCGGCCAAACGGCTATTTTAAAGCAGCATCCAGCAGAGAATTCTGATGGATTAGTGACTTACATCCCGTCACCATCTCACCATGTTTTGTCACAGAAGCCCTATTCACAGCTTGTTATTCTAAAAATCTACTTATGAATAACAAAGAGTGAGGATGGTTATGGTCGATGATTTCAATAAAAAACCACCTTTAAATCATCAGGCAGACGTGACGCAGAAAAAGCGTATCCCTGTTTATATCTTGATTTTGGTCGGTATTTTTTTACTCGCACTACTGTTCTATATGTTTGCTGACATGAATCCAGATGCGAATGATGCTCCTGCAGGACATCCAAATCCGAATGTACAGCCTGCTACCCCAAATAATTCAACTCCGGTCGGTGAGTCTACACAAGGCACCGCCACCATGAATGATGGAACGGAAGCTACAGCAACCGTGGGTGATGGCACAGAAGCAACAGCAACTGCGACTGATGGACAGGCGACTCAATAACTGAAAATACCTGAAAAGCTCTAGTGAACCACTGGGGCTTTTTTGCAATGGATAGTGATGTTTTAAGGTAGTGCCATCTACCTGGCTTGAGTCTGAAAACATCAAATCTAATATGAATCCGGAAGAAGAAGGGGCTGATTGTTTCAGGGAGATGCCCCCGATTTCAGATAAATAGCTTAATAACAAAGAGGGTAGAACAACATGAATGATTATATGAGAAGCCCGCGTGGTGGCTTCGATGCCATGTACTACTGGGATCAGTTCCATCCCATTCTTAGTGCAATTGCCATATTAGTAATTGGCTGGATCATTGCGTTACTGGTCTCGGCAGGTGTTAAAAAGCTCTTGCAGAAACTGGGCACCAATACACATTTAAATACGGCGACAGGTCATCACTCCAATGTGGAGAGCATTATCGCCCGCGTCGTGTTCTGGATTATTCTGATTATTGCCGTGATTGGTGCGCTGAACGTGCTTAATCTTACCAGTGTCAGCGGTCCATTCAGTAATATGATCCAGCAGTTCCTGTTATTTATCCCGCAGTTACTAGGTGCAATTGCAGTCGGATTCATAGGTTGGATTGTGGCCAATCTGGTCAAGATAGGGCTACAAAAACTGCTAGACCGAACGCAACTCGATGAAAAACTCAGTGCTGAAGTTGGTGTCAGTCCGATTAGTAAAAATATCAGTGAAATTGCTTACTGGTTAATTTTATTACTGTTCTTGCCAATCGTGCTGTCTATTTTGGGTCTCAACGGTCTGTTGTTACCAGTTCAAAATATGCTGACCGATGTTGTTAGTTACTTACCAAACATCTTCATTGCTGCAGTCATCATTTTTGTCGGTTATATCCTGGCGAAAATTGTGCGCGGTATTGTTGAAGGACTATTAAACAGTCTGAACGTACAGCAACATGCTGAAAAAGTAGGCATCTTCAAAAACTCGAATGTTTCTCAGGTGATTGGTTCATTTATCTTCGCCGTGGTAATCATTACGGCACTGATCATTGCATTTGAAGCATTAGGTATTGAAGCTATTTCTCAGCCTGCTACAGCCATGCTGTATGAAATCATGAATGCCATTCCAAATATCATCGCTGCTGCGTTGATCCTGATTCTGGCGTATGTGGTGTCTAAACTGGTGGCACGTCTGGTGGTTGAAGTAGTTGCTGGTACAGGTGTTGATGAAATTCCTGCCAAACTGGATATCCAACGCTTTTTAGGTACGACTAAACTGTCTAGTGTAGTTGGTTCACTAATTGTTCTGTTTACCATGTTGTTTGCGGTGTCTGAAGCAGCGAACCGTCTGGGCTTTGAACAGATCAGTGGCCTGATTGCGATGTTCATTTACTTTGGTGCCAACATTCTGCTTGGCGCGGTGATTCTGGTAATCGGTTTCTGGCTGGCAAATATCGTTGCGAATATCGTACAACGTGGTGAATATAACAGTTCACGTTGGTTGGCGAATCTGGTTCGTGTCCTGATCATGGGTCTGGTTGTGGCAATGGGTCTGCGTGCCATGGGTATTGCCGATTCGATCGTGAACCTGGCGTTTGGCCTAACTTTGGGTGCTGTAGCAGTGGCATTTGCCTTGGCATTTGGTTTGGGTGGTCGTCAACCTGCAGAACGTGTACTCACAGATTTGATCGATAAAGCCAAACGTGAGGCCAAAGACCCCAATCCAGTCAAAGAACAAGCTGAGAACAGCATATTTTCTGGATTAGGTGGCAAGACCACAGGTACAAGTGCAGCTGATATGTCAGGCACTACAGGTGCGGCTATGGGTATGAGTTCTACCGATAGCTCAATGAGCCAGTCCTTTAGCGGTTCGCAAACGGCTACAGGTACTAGCGATTCCTCAATCTCAACTCCAGGAGCAGGCATCATGCCAAATCAGGATTCAGACAAGAGTACGCCTATGAGTACGGATTTATCCCATACTACCCCGGCAATCCTTACCACTGCACCACAGGATGATGAGTCATTAGGTATTGATCCTGTCAATCCGGATGCGGATCAGGCCGTACCAGATTCAGTAAAAGTCGATCCGACTCATCCACCAGCCAATAATCCATTTGGTTCAACCGGAGAAAAAGAGCCAGATGTCGATATTGACCGTTCAACTCAGAAAAAAGATGACCTGAAATAACCTTTTATTTTTAAGCAAAATCGACCACGCTCATGTGGTCGATTTTGTTCAGTCATAAGGAAAAATGAATGAATACCAAGAAACCTAACAAAGTTCTGGCGCCTTTAGTCATTGCAGGAATTACGATTGGCTTTTTTACCGCTGCCTATCGATTTATTTTTGTAAAGAGCAAGCAGGACGAGCAGTCTGAGCTGGAGCTGGATAAGAAAATACCAGAGGCAGACGAATTTAACTGAGAAGTCAATCCTGCTCAGTCGCTAGGAATAGAATTTATTTTTTAAAAAATATAGAATATTCAAGTAAATACTAAAATGATTTTGGTATTTTTCTTGCATTAAAAATATAAAGAAAAGGAGATCAACAATATGTGGAAAGCACTCCAACATAAATTCATGGCATCTTCAGCAGATGACGTACCACTATTTCTGCGAGAAGCTCAAAAAATGCAGCTGACGATTGACCGTTTAACAAATACGGCCAATCTCAACCTGTTTAAAACAGACTATCTGGAATGAGTTAAGTAGCAAACCAGATTATCTATTGATTAAATATATTCCGATGCGGCATGTGCCGATGACCATGCCCATTGGAAATTATAACCGCCCAAATGTCCAGTAACATCCAGCACTTCACCAATAAAATACAAGCCTTTCTGCTTTTTACTTTCCATGGTTTTTGAGGATATTTCTGTAGTGTCTACACCACCCAAAGTCACCTCCGCTGTACGGTAGCCTTCAGTTCCTGAAGGTTTCACTTCAAAGCCATGCAGACGTGCCGCAATCTGTTCCAGCTTGTCATCGCTGATATTACCAATGGCAGTTTCAGCGCTTTCAGTCCAGATCAGATTTTGTAATTCAGCCACCACACTTTTCGGTAAATATTCATTGAGTAGTGTACGTAACAAGACTTTGGGCTGGCTTTGTTTTTTGGATTTGAAGAAATCCAACAGATCAACACTTGGAAGAAAATCTACCTTAAAGCTCTGCCCGACATTCCAGTAATTGGAAAGTTGCAGGGAACTTGGCCCACTCAAACCACGATGGGTAAATAGTAGTGCTTCGGTAAAGCTGTTGAGTTCATTGGAGAGTGTTGCTTCTACGGCATTGCCGCTTAAGCGCGTGGTGACTTCTTTAAATCCGTCAGAGAAGGTAAATGGAACCAGTCCAGCACGGGTTGGATAGACGTGATGTCCAAACTGTTTTGCAATCTCATAGCCAATGCCTGAACCGCCAAGCGTAGGAATCGATAAACCACCAGATGCCACGACTACAGATTCAACTTCAAAATATCCTAGTGAGGTCGCCACTTGAAAGCCTTGATCATCGACTAGATTGACTGCTTTCACTTCGCAGCTGGTTTTAATATCGACCAGACCGGTTTTGTCACATTCCGCTAGCAGCATCGACAAGATATCTTTTGCACCATTTAAGGTAAACAGCTGTCCATGTTTGCGCTCTTCATAAGCAATGCCGTATTCACATACCAAGCCGATAAAGTCCCAGTTGGTATAACGCGTTAAAGCTGAAATCACAAAATGTGGATTGTGTGAAATGTAATTGCTCGGTTCGACTTCCAGATTGGTGAAATTACATTTACCACCGCCAGACATCAGGATTTTTTTGCCAACCTTATTGGCTTTTTCCACTACCACGACTTTACGCCCACGTTGCGCAGCCATATACGCCGTCATTAAACCTGAGGCACCGGCACCTATGACTAGAACATCGTATTGCTTGGAAGACATCACACACTCAAGGGAGAAGAAAAGGGAAGCATTATAGACAATTTTATTTCAGCTTTCTCTATTCCAGAAAAATCAGTTCCGTGATTGCAGATTCACAGTGGATTTTAAACATAAAATATTTGAAAGCTGTCTAAAACTCATGCATAGTTTTTGTACAAACTAAAAACATAATAACAAGGAAAAGCGAATGGCAAGCGCGGAAGATTTAAAACAATATAATCTCATTACTTATATTCTTTATATTTTAGGATTTTTTCTTGGTCTGACCCCATTTATTGCGATTGTGATGAATTATATCAAGCGTGATGAAATGCGCGGTACCTGGCTGGAAAGTCATGTCGACTGGCAAATTAAAACCTTCTGGATCAGTTTGCTGGGCTATATCGTCGGTGGCTTATTGACTGTGATCTTGATTGGTTTCCTGATTGTATTTCTGGTCTTTATCTGGCATATCTACCGCTTGGTCAAAGGGTTAATTGCCTTAAATAATAATCAACCGATTGAAGCTTAGGTTGCTGTAAAACCAAAGGGAATATGACGGCCTTGCAGACCACCAGTATGAATCACCAACAGTTTTGATCCAGCCGGAAAATAATTTTTCTCGATTAGATCAAAAATCCCCATCAGCATTTTAGCCGTGTAGATCTGCTCCAGTGGAATTGCAAATTCCGCTTCAAAATCCCGGATAAACTGCATCAAGGCTGCACTGGTTTTGGCATAGCCACCACAGCAATAATCATCGAGAATATTCCAGTTGGTTTTATTCGTTAGTTGAGCGATTTCATCTTTTAAAAATGAACCTTTCAGTGCAGAAAATCCTAAAACCTGTTGATGCCCATGACTGGCTTCGATCAATCCACTGATGGTGCCACCGGTGCCTACTGCACAACAAATCACATCAAATTGCGCATCGCCATCTTTTAATATTTCCTGACAACCTTGAATCGCCAAAGCATTGGTTCCACCTTCAGGAATAATATAATGTTCAGGAAATTGTTGAGCGAGTTCGGCCAAATACTCAGGCTGTTGCTTGCGTCGATATTCATCACGACTGACGAAATGCAACTGCATCCCGAATTGCTGGGCGGTGGCTAATGTTGGATTCAATGGGTGATCAGCCAGTTCTTCACCTCGAATCATACCAACACTCTGAAAACCAAACTGCTGTGCGGCAAATGCAGTAGCGGCAATATGATTGGAATAAGCACCTCCAAAACTCAGAATATGCTGATAATCCTGTCTTTTGGCTTCAAGAAAATTGTATTTCAGTTTAAAAAACTTGTTGCCCGAAATTTGCGGATGCACCAGATCCAGACGACGTATTGTTAAAGTAATATCGTGAAAATTAATCTGTTGATCTGGAATATTTTGAGCAATTTTTTCAAACATAGACATTAAGATAGTAGGTTATTAAAACATTATAGCGGAAGTGCTAAAAATCAGAGCTTTTCAATAAGCCATTATTCGCTGAGAGCTATGGAGTTGGTTGTAGATTGTCACAAATATTCTGCTGATAATTTAAATAACAATGCTAATCTAAACAGAGGAAACCCTGAGGAGGGTAGAATAATGAAAATATTATCCTATGCTGTGTGGGTCGGCATGCTGCTCAGTCTGTCGGGCTGTGATGATGCGATGAATAAACCTAAAACAGAAACCCGCACCATGATTATTGGTGGCGTACCTGTACATGAGCAGGATTATCAACTGCTAGACAAGCATTTGAGTGCTCAGGATCAGTTAAAACCTTAAGTAATTGCCATAGTTAAAATTCATGATAAATCCAGAAATTTTTACAGCAAATCGTCAGGTTTTTGCTTAAAATAGCCCTTCAATTTTTAAGTCAGGTTATCTCGTGGAATCATTCTGGATTTTAGGTTCGATTGCTTTTGCCCTGATGTTAGGCGCAATGAGCCCCGGGCCGACTTCTATTTATGTGGCAAAAAACTCAATTGCCATTTCACGTAAACATGGTTTATTTACTGCATTGGGTACTGGTCTCGGTGCAGCGATTTTTGGTCTGTTGGCGGTTCTCGGTTTGCAGGCATTTTTACTAGCTGTACCTTCAGCTTATCTGGCCTTAAAAATTTGTGGTGGTTTATATTTACTTTGGTTGGCGTTTAAAATCATTAAACATGCCAAAGATCCGATCGAAGCGGATACAACCATTAGCAAACAGATGTCTTTACGCCGTGCTTTTACCACTGGTTTAATCACACAGTTGTCCAATCCCAAAATTGCGATTGTGCTGGCCAGTATTTTTACCGCGTTATTGCCCAAAGAAATTCCAACGTATTTTTATTTTGTTTTGCCTGTCTTATGTTTCTTTATTGATGCAGGCTGGTGTTCACTAGTCGCAGTTGCATTATCTGCGGAAAAGCCACGTCGTGTTTATTTGAAGTTTAAGGCTTTGTTTGACCGCGCAGCAGGCGCAGTTATGACGGTACTTGGCTTAAAATTAATTTTTGGTATGAAGTAATTACTTCATCTAGATGCTCTGCTTATAAATAAAAAAAGCCCCTAGTCGTAGAGGCTTTTTTTATGTCTATTAAAAAGTATTTTCTTCCGAATTAGCAGAAATACGATGAATCGACAAGTCTGCACCATTGAACTCTTCTTCCTCAGTCAGGCGAATACCCATCAAAACCTTAAGCAGGCCATACACCAAAAAACCACCCGCCAAAGCAATGACAATCGCCAGCACTGTACCTATGAGTTGTGAAATTAAAGACACTCCTCCCATTCCTCCAAGCCATTGCTGACCGAAGATACCCACAGCTAATCCGCCAAAAGCACCACAAACGCCATGCAAAGGCCAAACCCCCAATACATCATCCACTTTGAGTTTATTTTGGGTATAGGTAAAGAGTTTCACAAAAATAATGCCGGCGCTGATCCCGATAAAAAAAGCACCCAACGGATGAACGACGTCTGATCCTGCACAAATCGCCACCAGACCTGCTAAGGGACCATTATGCAGGAAGCCGGGGTCATCTTTCCCCGCAACTTTGGCTGCTATTGTTCCACCGACCATGGCCATCAAAGAGTTAATAGCGACCAGTCCAGAAATGGCATCCAGCCGCTGCGCGCTCATGACATTGAAGCCGAACCATCCCACAATCAGAATCCATGAACCCAAAGCCAAAAAAGGAATTGATGAAGGAGGATGCGCGGTGATCCGGCCATCATTTTTGTAACGGCCATGACGCGCACCAAGTAGGATTATTGCGGCCAGTGCGATCCAGCCGCCCATTGCATGAACGACAACTGAGCCGGCAAAATCATGAAAACTTGCACCAAATGCATGGGTCAGCCAATCCTGAAAACCAAGGTTGCCATTCCAGATCATACCCTCAAAAAACGGATAGATCAGCGCAACCAGAAATAATGTCGCTAAAGCCTGTGAACGCATTTTGGCACGCTCTGCAATCCCTCCAGAGATAATCGCTGGAATTGCTGCAGCAAAAGTCAACAGGAAAAAACAGCGCATCAGGTTGTAGCCATGATCGGCAGACAAGGTTGCAGCATCATGAAAAAAGTGCTGACCGTAGGCAATATAGTAGCCCACTAAAAAATAGGCGATGGCGGAGATGGCAAAGTCGGTTAGAATTTTACTTAGGGCATTGACCTGGTTTTTATGTCGAACTGTTCCAAGCTCTAAAAAAGCAAATCCAGCATGCATGGCAAGCACTAGAACTGCACCGAGAAGAAGAAATAATAAGTCTATATTTTGCATGGTGCGTTCCAATTTAGTGCGCGGGATCACAAAAAAAAATCAGTATATAGAGGCAAATTGATTGTAGAAGAGGGCTAAGCAAGGGAAATTTTGATGAAGAATTTCTTGAAATTGATAAGACTCGATATAAAGCACGTTACTATTTTTTTGCACCAAACTAAGACATGGCGAGAGTTCATAAAATTCAGATTTATATTATATTTTTAGGTGTTTATATTTATCGTAAGAAAAGCGGTGCTAAAAAAGCATGCTAAAGGTGCACGTAAAAAGTAAAAGATTTTTAAGAAAAAATTTAAAAATAAACGAAACTATTGCTTTTAAATTTCAAAGCGTCATTCAAGTTTTAAATTTACCAAGTCATAGGGAATCTGGCTGAAGGATATTTAAAATAAATGAAACCCTAAAAAATTAGGGTTTCATGCTTAGATAAAATTATTGAAGTATTCAATTAATCTTTAAAATGTACCGGAATCCATTGATAGCTTTTATTGTCTTTAGAATAAATATGTCCAATCCCCGGAAATGGCAAATGTGGTGCTGCTACCGTCTGACCATTTTTCGCATATTCAGCAAAATATTTTAAGCGGGTTTCGATCGCCTTTTTCGGATCGACATCAAAGTCAACGCCGGTCTGTGGGCGATCAAACTGCAGCGTATGTGAGTGCACAATATCTCCAATAAACACCATCTGCTGACCTTTAGATTTTAAGCTAAAACCAAAATGCCCCGGTGTATGTCCAGCCGAACTGATAACATCGAAAGCATGGATTTTATCGCCGGTTTTAAAGGTTTTGAGCTGATTCTTGGCCTGATAGGGTGCAATGGCTTTCTTGATTTTATCGACTGTGCCCAAAAAACCTGCCTGCTTGGCTTTTGGTAATTTTTCTACCGTTGTGGGATTTATCCAGAAATCCAGTTCAGCTTGAGACACATAAATGTTGGCATTGGGAAAATTGGCAACACTATTATTACTTATACCGCATACATGGTCTGGATGTAAATGCGTGAGCAGGATGGCATTGACCTGTTCAGGTTTATGCCCTGAAGCCTTTAAATTGGAATACACTGAACCTAGGTGTGGACCATTACAGCTTGAAGTCCCGCTATCGACCAGAACCATTTCCTTGGCTGTATTGACCAGAAAGGCATTCACGGAGGTTTGGATGCCTTTAGCTTGATCGACGTAGTATTTTTTCAATATCTGGTCGGCTTGAGCTACTGGAATATCTTTAAATAAGGCTTTGGACAGATAATTGGTGCCATCTAGCAGGGCAGTAATTTGGTAATCCCCGAAGTTATGTTGATAATAACCGGGAACCTGTTTTTGTTGTTGGGTGCTAGAAACGGATTGTGCATGTGTTTGAGAGATACCCGCCATTGAACCTAAAGCAAGCAATGACACGACGAGAGAAGAAGTAAAGTATTTCATAGCTATTCTTATGTAATTAAAGTCAATTCTATGTATTAGCACGGATGCCAGCAAAAAAGAATATGAATATATTTACCATTTTTTAAAATGGAAGTGCTGATTTGGCATCTGTACTAAAAAATCAGTCTGAATCTGTATATTGATTTTTTGAAAGTAAAGAATTTATTTTTAATGAAAATATTATTATAAATAAAATGCTTAGATACATTTCACTTTTTATGAAAAGCTCGTTAACATGGGGTATTACGAACAAGCTTTGGGTGTCGCGATGAGTTTTTGGAAAAGAAAAAACAATGCCAGCTTTGTATTTTTCATTATTACCTTATATTCACTACTTGGTTTTGGACTGGGCTATGTGATTTGGGAATTTGTATTGCAAGGCTAAGTGACCCAGCAATAAAAGCCTCTAGAAATAGAGGCTTTTTTAGTTTTGAAATATGGAAAAGATCTAAGCAGTTTGTACCATCGAGTAGGGCAATGATGTAGGTGCTGCTTAGCTATTTGGGTGGTAAGGGTTACTGTACCAAGTGTGAGTGCGATTAGGAGGGGTTTTAATTCTTTCATGAGGTTCTTATAAATTCTAGAGAGATAGATTGTTTTTATCATGTTGTGTATTTTTTTTCATTGGGTTTTAATTCTAAGAATTCATCATAAATAAGAGAGATCAAAATTTAAGCTATGCCTAACTATATTTCAGAGCCAAACAAACATATTGAAGAATATCTAGACTATTACTTTGATGGTAAAAAAGACTTTCAATATGCTGTTCTTTTGAATGGAGCTTGGGGGAGTGGAAAGACTTGGTTTGTAAAACAATATCTAGAAAAAAAGGAAGATGATAAAAGGAAGATTTGTTATGTGAGCTTAAATGGGATTGCTAAAACTTCTTTGATTGATGAAGCTATTTTTAAAAGTATTCATCCAATTCTTGGTAGTAAAGGTGCAAAATTAACAGGTCAAATTTTAAAAGGGGCATTGAAAGCAACAATTAAAGTTGATTTAGATGATGACGGTAAATCAGATGGAAGTATCGCAGGTGGGATTCCCAAAATTGAGTTACCAGATTATTTAAAAATTAATGATAACTTCATATTAGTTTTTGACGATTTAGAGCGATGTGAATTAAAGAAAGAAGAAGTCTTAGGCTACATTAATTACTTTGTAGAACAAGACAAAATTAAAACCCTTATAGTATCGAATGAAGAAGAAATTAAAGATAATGAGGAATACATTAGGAAAAAAGAAAAACTAATAGGAGCAACTTTTAGCTACATCGAAGACCAAAATATGGCAATTCAAAGTATTCTAGGTGAAATTTCAGATGAAAATTTAAAAGTCCTTCTTAATTCAGAATTTGAACTAATTAGACAAACATTCAATCAAGTGGGCTATAAGAATTTAAGATCATTTAAGCAAGCTATTTTTGACTTTGAAAGGTTTTATAAAAAAGACTATTTTGATTTAAAAGGTTCTTTTGATTCGGAAAGTTTTAAAGGCTTTTTTAATTCTTTCATTAGAAAATAAAAAAGGGAGTTTTGAAAAACAAATATTAGAATTTAGAAAAGATGAAAAATTAGAGGAAGAAAAAAAGATAGATACTACATCTAAGATATTAAAATCATTTCGTGGTATTACTAGCCTTGATTCTGAAAAATTTATGAATAAATATAATTGTTCACTAAAGGATTTTATATTTTCACCAAGACTTTGGGATGAAATTTTAAATCTAAATATTTTGGATGAACAAAGAGTAAATGACGAATTATACGAAAATTATTTTAGACTTAAAGAAGAAAAGCCTACATGGTTAAAATTGATGGATTTTTGGGATTTAAGAGAAATAGAATTTGATAGCTTGGTAAAAATAGCTAAACATGAAATAGAAACTAGTGCACATACTCATTCTACTGATGTATTACATACAATAAGCATATTTATTTATTTTAAAGAAAATAATCTTATTCACTTTAATGTAGAAAATCTTCTACCTCTTGCTGTTAGTCAATTTAAAAAACTCTGTAATGTAAATGATAAAATAAGAAAAATTGAGGATTCAAGTTTTAGAGAATATTCAGGGCAATATAGTTTTTATGCAAAGGATATTCCTCTCTTTAAAAAATTCATGGATGATATTGCAAAATCCTATGAGGAAAAATATATAGAAAAAATTCTGAGCGAGTAAACGAATTATTGGATTTAATGGAAAATAATTCATGGCTTTTCGCTCAGCGTATTATCCTTAATAATGGTGGGGAAAATTTATACTATGATTTTCCTATCTTAAAAGCCATTGATTCAAAAATTTTTTCATCCAAGTTGTGTAATATAAGCCGATATTGCTCTAATTATGTTCTTAATGGTCTCGATAATCGTTATTCAATAAAAGCTTCATTCAATATGTATACTGAGGAAAAGGAATGGTTTGATGAAGTCGAAAATAATATTAAATCAGATGTTTTACCTTCAGCAGATAAAACTCTTAGGGCAAAAATAAATTTACATATTCTGCCTAAAATTATAGAAATTAAAGCAAAAGCAGTTAGCTAAAAAATCCGCCAATTTATGGCGGATTTTTTTATTTGAAAATTAAGACACTTTATCACCCGGTTTAGCACCAGATTCAGGTGAAATCACCCAAACGCCATTGCCATTACCCGCAGCTAAAACCATTCCGTTTGAAATACCAAAACGCATCTTACGTGGCGCAAGGTTAGCCACCATCACCACCAGTTTACCTTTTAAGTCTTCAGGTTGGTAAAACTCACGAATACCACTGAACACATTACGTGGCTCAGCTTCACCAACGTTTAAAGTGAGTTGAAGCAGTTTGTCAGAACCTTCAACCGTAGCCGCTTCCAAAACTTCAGCCACACGCAGGTCAACTTTCATAAAATCATCAATATTAATGATTTCAGCTTCACCGACTTTAGGTTCAGCTTTCTTTTCAATCTTCTTCTCTTTTTTCTTCTCAGCTTTTGCTGGTTCAGCAGCAGGAGCAGCTAAAGAATCTTTAGATGCATCCACCATGGCAGCAACCGCTTTAGGGTCGACACGTTGCATCAACGGTTGGAACAACGCAATTTCATGACCCACTAGAATTGTTTCGCGAGAAGCAAAATCGAAGCTTTCAAGTTGCAAGAAATCTTGAATCTGCTGAGCCAGTGTCGGCAATACAGGCGCTAAATATACTGCCAATTGACGGAACAGGTTGATCCCCACAGAACACACATCATGAACCTGTTGTTCCTGACCTTCCTGTTTCGCAAGCGCCCAAGGCTTTTTCTCGTCGATGTACTGGTTGGCTTTGTCTGCTAGTGCCATGATTTCACGAATCGCAGCCGAGAATTCACGTGCTTCATAAGCCTGAGCAATTGAACTACCTGCATCAATAAAGCTTTGTACCAATTCAGGTTCAGCACATGTAGTGCTTAACTTGTTATCAAATTTAGTGTTAATGAATTTCGCACAACGGCTGGCAATATTCACGACTTTACCGACCAAATCTGAATTTACTTTCTGAACGAAATCATCAAGGTTCAGGTCAGAATCTTCAACTTTGTCAGAAAGTTTCGACGCGAAGTAATAGCGTAGATATTCAGGATTTAAATGCTCTAAATAGGTTTCCGCTTTAATAAATGTGCCGCGAGATTTTGACATCTTTTGGCCATTGACAGTCAAGAAACCATTCACGAATAAGCCTGATGGCGTGCGGTAGTTTGCACCTTCAAGCATTGCCGGCCAGAACAGGGCATGGAAATACACGATGTCTTTACCAATGAAGTGATAGACCTCATTTTCAGAATCTTTTTTCCAGTAGTCATCAAAATTCAATTCAGGACGTTTGGTTTTGATGTAGTTTTCAAAGCTCGACATATAACCAATCGGCGCATCCACCCAAACATAGAAATATTTGTTTGGCGCATCTGGAATTTCAAAACCGAAGTATGGCGCATCACGTGAGATGTCCCAGTCATTCAAGCCATTTTCAAACCATTCGTCCAGCTTGTTGGCAATCGATACCGGCAAGCGACCTTCATCACGAGTCCATTTTTGCAGGTATTCACCAAAATTTGGCAATTTAAAGAAGTAATGATCAGATGATTTTTCGACTGGAGTTGCGCCACTTAAAGTGGAATGCGGATTCAACAACTCTGTCGCATTATAAGTTGCACCGCAGACTTCACATGAGTCGCCGTACTGATCTTCCGCCTTACATTTAGGACAGGTGCCTTTAATGAAACGGTCTGACAGGAACATGCCTTTTTCAGGATCAAAAAGCTGGGTCACCGGACGAACTGCAATATTGCCCGCATCACGGTTTTTCACATAGATTTCTGACGCACGGGCACGGTTGGTATCGCTATGTGTAGAATCATAATGATCGAAATGCACACCGAAACCGTCAAAGTCACGAATGTGTTCTTTTTGCACATTGGCAATTTGCGCTTCAGGTGAAATGCCATTCGCTTCGGCACGTAGCATGATCGCGGTTCCGTGAGCATCATCCGCACAGACATAAGTCACATCATGACCCATCGCACGCATGGCACGTACCCAAATATCTGCTTGGATATAGCCAAGTAAGTGACCCATATGAATCGGGCCATTGGCGTAAGGAAGGGCATTGGTGACTAAAATTTTACGCACGGATTCACTCTCTCATTCGTATTCATTATGCAATGGGCCATAATTTTACATGATGCCGAGGGGATTACAAAGAAATGCTTTGCTGAAACCCTGCGAATAGATGGACTTGGACAGCCCGAATACAAAAGCCTGCATCATCTTTAGCATATAGCTTTTCAATACAGATTTGACTCAGCTCATGCTATATCCTGCAAACAATAGCAACAACTTGTACAGGCTTTGTTGCAGTTTGCTTACTTCGCCCGATTCGCGTGATGCTTTGTGCTAAAAAAATGGCTGATTGTTTATATGATATGCCTAAGGAGGGTACCTCATGACTCAGCAGAACCAAAACAATACGTCGAAGCAAAATCAAGATAAAGAACAACATGCACGCGAATTGAATGATCAGCTTGCAAAAGAGCAAAAGCAAAACGAGCTGGATAAACAGCATAATCAGGAACATAAGAACGGGCAAAGTGCCCAGATTCATGCTGATCAGAAGTCTGATACCCAGCACAACGGCAAAGATGAAAATGCTGAGCAATCAGCGCAAAAAGACAGTTCTCAAGAGAACCAGTCTGATAAAAAAACTGAAAGCTTTAAGATGGATGACTTAAAAGCCAAAGCGATAGCGATTGGTGAAGAGCTATTGCAAAAAGGTGAAAAGCTTCTGAATGAGCTGAAACATGGCAAATCTGACAACCAGCAAAATGCTGAACAAGGTTCGGATGATGCGAAAAAAGCCAAAGCGGATCATACATCTCAAGATAAATCATCTAACAAGTCAGATAAACAAACTGCTAAAGATGGTCAGACCGATCAGCAGGCAGGTATGGCAAATTTAAAAGATGAAGCCATGCATAAGTTTGAAGATACCAGACAGAAAATCACAGACTTATTCAGCGAAGCCTCGGTTAAGTTCGCTGAGCTGAAACAGATGGCAACTGATACGATGAACAAAATGAAGGATAATCAATCAAAGGAAGGTGATTCTGATCAGCAGCAAGATGCCAAAGATACAGATTCAGAAAGTAACTCTCAGTCCAACAAGGATGAATCGAAACAAGATCAGGATAAAAATACCAAGGATCAACAGGATAAATCTGAAAACAATAAAAATCATAAATAGTCTGTGATCATAGAGCCACTTTAATTACAGAGGATTAAAGTGGCTTGATCGCACGAGATCAATAAAAAAAATTTATTACATCAAAATAATCTATCTCTCTTTTCTTTCATTATTTCTATTCACCAAGATTTCATAAAACATTTCACAAAACCAAGTAAAATGGTTGGAAATTGAAGATATGTCTTTCATCTTCTCCAATACAGTGCTTAACCTTCGCCTAAAACCCCGTTAAACTAGGCCATTCAGATGTCGATCTACATTTTTGGAGTAACCTATGTCCTGGCTTTCTTCGCTTAAATCGGTTTTTTCGCCTTCCAAGGAGGTGAACGAAGAAGCTGTGCAGAGCGTACTGCAAAACTATATCTTGCCAAATTCCAGCAATGCCTTGAAAGATCGTATTACTCAGGTGAATGTACAGGGTGAGATTCTGCAAATCACTTTGAATACCTATCCCGAAGAAAAAGCGCAGCTGCAACAGATTCATGATGAACTGGCGGAAGCTTTGCAAAAATGTGGTATTCAAGAACTGAATATGCATGTGATTCAGCAGAAAACTGGACATAAGAAAGAAGGGGGTTGCGGGCATAACCATGCTGAAGGTGAAAGTTGTTCAAGCGCGCCTAAAGCGGAAGCAAAACCCAATCTTCCCCCTGTGGTTGATGCGTCGGCACAGCCTGCAAAAACAGAAGAAGCTGATCCAAATAATCCACCTATTCAAAAAGCTGCGCCGCAACAGCGTGATGTTCCAAAACACCCAAGGATTCAAAATGTGATTCTGGTGTCATCTGGTAAAGGTGGCGTAGGTAAATCGACCACGACTGTAAATCTGGCTTTGGCTCTACAGAAATTAGGCCTGCGCGTAGGCGTACTAGATGCCGATATTTACGGCCCAAGTATTCCGACTATGCTCGGCAATGCCGGCAAAACGCCAATGATCGAAGCAGAGCAGTTTGTCCCTATCGAAGCCTATGGGATGGCGGTATTATCAATTGGCCATTTAACTGGAGATCACAATACTCCAGTCGCCTGGCGTGGTCCAAAAGCCACGGGTGCATTAATGCAGTTATTCAATCAGACCCTATGGCCAGACCTTGATGTGCTGATGATTGATATGCCACCTGGCACAGGTGATATCCAGTTAACTCTCGCGCAGCGTATTCCGGTAACGGGCGCAGTAATTGTGACAACGCCACAAAACGTGGCCTTGCTGGATGCGACCAAAGGCATTGAATTGTTTAACCGCGTGCAGATTCCGATCATGGGCGTGATTGAAAACATGTCGACCCATATCTGCTCAAATTGTGGTTTTGAGGAACAGATTTTTGGTACAGGCGGTGGCGATAAACTGTCTGAGCAATATCAAGTCCCATTATTGGGTCGTTTACCTTTGGATGCTAAAATTCGTGAAAATGCCGATGCTGGAACGCCGTCAGTGATCGCGGGAGATGCTGCTGCAGAAAGCTATATGCTGATTGCAGAGAAAATTGCAGCGCAGTTACCTAAAGCAGAGAAAGACCATAGTCGAATTTTTTAATTCTACAGACAATTCAGATATTTAAGCCTTAGCTAAAAGCTAGGGCTTCTTATTTCTTATTTCTTATTTTTAAAATTAGCTCGATTTAAATGATCGAAATTGACTGAAATGACTATCGGGTGTTTATCCTGAAAGCTTATATAAACATTTGAATTAATTAAAATAAATAAATTTAAATTTTAGATCATATGTTCTCTTACAATTATTTTTTTGCAGCACTGACCGAATTCTTCTATGCTACTCGGATTAGAGCGAGGTCAAACTATGATTTCATGGTTTTTTATTGGTTTAGTGGCAACCATTCTTTTAACACCAGGCCCAACCAATACCTTATTGGCATCTTCAGGCATTCAGGTCGGATTTAAAAAAACATTTCGTTTAATTCCTGCGGAAGCCTTTGGTTATCTGATTGCCATTAGCTTATGGGGCATTCTGATCGGAAAAATTTCCGTTCATCTTCCGCTTTTACCGACCATTCTCAAACTTTTTAGTGCTGGCTATATTCTATTTCTCGCTGTGAAATTATGGCGGACTGCAGAAATAAGCGAAAATCTTGAAAATGTCTCGATTCGCGCACGAGAATTATTTTTGGCAACCTTGCTTAATCCTAAAGCACTTTTATTTGCCTCAGCGATCTTTCCTGTCATTGTCTGGAAAAGCGGCCAACATTATGTGACTCATATGCTGGTTTTCTTGCTTCTGTTGATCCCGATTGCATTCTTCTGGACTTTTCTGGGTTCAATCCTGGCCAGAAAAAACAGTCGCTGGCTCAATCAGAAAAACCTGCAGAAAACGGCTTCGCTGGTATTAATGAGCTTTTCCATTCCTTTAAGCTATTCTGCACTTTTAAGTTTATAAGCTGATCTCAATCAGCAATTTTTTGGCAACTTTAGCTCTAAGCCTTTCACTTATTTTCATTAGTGTCAATTTCAGTTAAAGTACGTCGCAATAACTTGTTCTTAAGATTTTTGGATTATATCAATGGCAATTAAGTCTGATCGTTGGATTCGCGAAATGAGCGAAAAACACGGCATGATTGAACCGTATGCAGAAAACCAGGTACGTTTGGATGAAAATGGTCAAAAGCTGATTTCGTATGGCGTATCCAGCTATGGTTATGACGTGCGTTGTGCACGTGAATTTAAAGTATTCACCAATGTGCATTCTGCAATTGTCGATCCGAAGAACTTTGATGAACGCAGCTTTATTGATATCGAGTCGGATGTCTGTATCATTCCGCCTAACTCGTTTGCTTTGGCGCGTACCATCGAATATTTCCGCATTCCACGTAATGTCTTGACCGTGTGCTTGGGCAAGTCTACTTATGCGCGTTGTGGCATCATTGTTAACGTGACTCCGCTTGAGCCAGAGTGGGAAGGACACGTCACTTTAGAGTTTTCAAATACTACCAATCTTCCTGCGCGTATTTATGCAGGTGAAGGTGTAGCGCAGATGCTGTTTTTTGAATCTGATGAAGTCTGTGAAACCTCATATAAAGATCGTGGTGGTAAATATCAAGGTCAGACAGGCGTTACTTTGCCGAAGACCTAATTGTTTTAAAATATTGAATGACGGGACTTTATGTCCCGTTTATTTTTTTGAGATTTTCATTCATCGGAAACTGCTATTTTTCGCCTAATTGGCTTTGGCATCTGTATCAAAAATCAGCATAATGGATTCCGCATAACCATAAAAAAGATGCGATGCATTATAAAAAATCAAAGATTGGCGGCTGGGAAGCTGAAGCATAAAGGTGCGGAGCATCGAATAAAAAGGAAAGAGTGAGATGGCTCAGATAAAAGATATATTTAAATTTCGCAAAAGTTATTTGGCGATGACAATCGGTTTCAGCCTGTTGCCTTCTGCACATGCGATGCAGGAATTATCAGATTCTTCTCTTTCTGACACCACCGGTGAGGGTGTTGCGCTGGTACTTGATGATTTTAAAATGGTGTTTCAAGGTCCTAAAGATCTTTCTGCTAGTTCTAGTTATGCCAGAGGCATTGAAAACCCCGGACAAGCAGATACAGGCTTTATTCGTATTATCCCGACGGGTGAGAATTACAACCAACTTGGGCAGCGTGTATACGACAAAGTTTATAAATCTACATATGATAATGCTTTTCATGTTGAAAGAACGCAGAATTATGCAACTGAGTATCAGCAAGCCTATGATACGTTAAAAACTGATTTTTATAATAATAACTATAATACGATTAAGAATACTCATGATACACAAACAAACCGGGACGCATTTAAGCAAGAATTAGTCGATTATTATTATAATACAGACTTTATGAAAGCCTATTATGACCAACGTCGTGATGATTATTATAATGGAGCCGGTAAACCCGCTTTAATTCAATATAGTCTAGTCGATGATGGCACAACAATGTTTGATCACTCACCGGGGAATCTAATTGGTTTAGATAATAAGGCCAAAACAAATACATTGGAAATGATTGACCTTCTTTATGGTAAGGATGCGACGAAATCAATTCCTTCAACTGAATGGAGTACGACTGTTGATAGACAAAATATTATTGGAGCGATTGTAGATGCAAGAATTCTTGCACTAATTAAAGCAGACTACGATAAAAAATTGGAAGCTGCTTTAGCCGGAATGATGAAGGATGCAGATAGTGCTGCTATGGCTGAAATCATTGCTAAAGCAGATCAGGTTGCTAAAGCTGAAGCTGCTAAAAGTTCTGTGAGCACTTTACGAACTAAAGCTGATGTATTTATTTATGGTCTGGCATTATCGAAAAGCGATGGTTCTTTAAGCACACGATACAGTAATCAGGGTTTTAGCTGGGGATCAGCAGATAATCCTTGGTTATTTCGGGCAGGAACTGAAAACGTCAAACAGTTTAAGGACGCTGCTAAAGATGTAGGCTATATTGCTTTGGAAGCCCCATTAAGTCCAATCGCAGGGGGCGAAAGTGATAATAATATCAAGCTGGGCTTCTGGAGTGATATTTTTGCGCGCGCGCTTGACTCCTCTAATCTTGTAGATCCTATAACAGGTGGGCCAATATCAGGACTTGATACGGATTACCGATTAAGAACCCAATTTGTTGCCAATGGTCTGAGTTTTAATGGCTCGCAAGTTCGGTTATTCCAAACCTTAGAATCTGACAATAAAAATTACAGCCAAACATTGGGTATGGCGAGTATTGTTCGTCTGAATACCAATGATCGACCAGAAACTCTAAGCAGTAGCGATAGTAATCTTAACAGTAAAGGTATTCGTCTCAGTACCGCAGCAAAAACAGATGCACTTGATGGTAATGTCCCGACCCCGGCCTTAAATGGAAGTGATGCTCCAATATTTCATGATTCTGAAGGTTTATATTTATATAGCCCAAATATTAATTTGGTGCTTGGTAATATGTACCAACCTTTCGTGGTCGGTTCAGAAGGCAATAATATTATTTTAGAAGTGACACGGATTCCCAATATTCCTGCTATTTATAATCAAGTCTATCAGAATTATGGAGGCGGACTGGGCACAACAGATTTAAAGGGTTCGACCTGTAATGTCTATAGTTGTGGTACACCGATTAAAAATAATGCATCAGATACCACCGCACTTTATCAAGGGCGTAATGCGACTCACAGTAGCATCTCAATAGGGACTACAGAGCGTATCTCAGGGACAAATATGCTGCGCGCCAAGGATGGTGTGAATTCAACAGGAATCGTATTTAAAAATACTGATGGTATAAGTAAGAATTTTGGATCTGCTGTCATTGATGGTGTCCTGATTCAGCATCTGAAAATTAGAACAACTGGTCTTTAAGGGAGTATAAGAATGTTCAAATTAGTAACACTCTGTGCATTATTATGTACTTCTATGGCCAGTCTTGCCGGATTGGAAGCCCTTGATCAGCAAGCATTAACCAATACAGTGGGGCAGGGCGGAGCAGATCTTAACTGGACTTTATCTTTAAACCATGTTTATGCGACAGATTTAAGTAAAGATAAAATTTCTCGGCTTGATGGAAGTGGCAACCCGCTAGAAGTATTTTATGTTCTAGATCCCACCGCTTGTGGAACAACAAAACAATTTTGCCGTCTGGCAATAGCGCCGAATAACCATGTCGATGCCAATGGAAATAAAAAGTGGTTAGTCTTTAAAGGCATTCAAGGCACGATTCAGATTGATAAGTTTTCGATCGATGGGACAACCATCATTAATCATCGTAATGAACCACAAACGGCGATGCAAATTACCTTTTATGATAACCAGCCTTTAAAGATCCGTAATTTAGGCTTTAATACAGTTTCCATTGAAACGGGTACAGGTGCTGGCGCCTTGGAAGGTTATGCCAATACAGGTGTTTATAGTACGTATACAGGGCGTACCTATAATGCCGATGGAACTTATACAACCTCGCCCCAAGATGTTCCTTCGTTTGATCAAGATGCTGAAAAAGGATTTATGGGGTTGAACGTTCATGGAAATCTGCATATGTCAGGCAATTTGAAAATATTTGGTTATAACTGTACAGGTGGGGCACAAAGTCGTTGTTAGTAATAACGTCAAGTACAGCATAAGGATATAAAAATGAAAAAAACAACAATAAAGTTGAAATTGCTAACGGTATGCATGTGTCTTATACAACAAGGTTATGCACTTGAAACTATTGAAGAGCAGGAATTGAGTGAAGTCACTGGACAAGATGGTATGGTGATTACTCATGAAATCTCTAAAGCCAGTATTGCTCAAGCCAATTGGTATGATTCAAATCCAACTGCCAATACTAAAATGGGCTTAGGTCTACATAATGTTGAGATTATTGGAAAAGATAATAAACCAATCATTAGTCAACTTGAAATAGATGTAGGTGCCACTTCACAAGGGGCAGGACTTCGGCTAGCTGCAAGTGTTTCACCCTTTCAAGCCACTGCAGATTTAAAATTGGTAAAGATCGCCTGTACGACCAATCCATGTAGTCAATCTGCGAATAGTATTCGGACTGCGGGTACTCAATCTAATCAAAGTTTGGGGGCATTAGGGATTAGTACCTCTACACCGCTTAGTGTGCTATTACAAACCAGTGCAGGTCTATTTAATAAAGATTCAATTGCCAGTATCGATTTTCAACTTAAAAATGCCACGATTAGTCATAAATTAGGTGAAAATAGTCTGATTTTGAATGACTTTAACTTTAACTTCGCGGGTCAAGGATATATGTACATTGACCCGGATGAAGGCGTGGTACTGACCACACGAAATGGCAGTCAAGATCATTATGTGGATCTAAAGCGTGCTGAAGATATGACCGATATCACGGCTGACCGGGTTAATCCGACCAATCCAGGGGTTAATATTGACTTGCGTTATAACACGCCAAATAATGAACGTAAAAATATTATGCGTTTAGGGGCTTCGGGTGCAGTCACTAACGCAAGATTATCGATGAGTGCCGATCAAACCCAGATAGGTACTTTTGATGTTAGTAACAAGGTGAATGGTGTACTAGAACGTCAGGACAAAGCTGCTACAGGTTACAGTGGCCTGGTCGGAGAAGGTGGGTTAAATCTAGGCTTGTCTGCAGATTTTACAGGTGCTAATAGTACCGGGCTTCCAGCAACTATGGCACCTACAACACTTGAGATTGGTCATACCGGTAAGGGAAGCCATGCGGTGCAATTTTCCAAGCTCAGACCATTGACTACACGTACTGCTGCCGGTGCCTTACATGGTAAAAATGCTTATATCGACTTTGGAAATATATATATAAATACCATTACTGCAAAAAGTCTCGATTTCATAATCAATGAAAATATGCAAAAGACTTTAGGTAGTAGTAGCATTGTACTTAAACAGACACTCAGTACCACCACGAATGGAGAAGATTTTGCTTATATCGCCGTACGTGGAATGGATTTTCAGTCTATTGCTGCGAAAGCACGTTTTATATCAGATAACTCTTTGGCGGAAATTGGTGGCGATGGTGGTTCATGGGGAATCGGTATTCCTATTTATAATTTAAATGCCAATGTTGCGTTGTCTGGAACAACTTATGGAACAGACAATAAGCAAGCAATTGCTTATAACATTATGGCATCTACAGAAGGCTATGGAATTGACAAGAAAACCGGTTTGCCAAGCACAACCTCGATTATATTGATTGATGGTAAAAATGGCGATCATGGTGAGGCAGTTAACTATTATGCCGGTTTTAGGAATATCGATGCTTTGATCAAGTCGGAAGGGATTATTAGTTATAAAGATGAAGGGATCTATATTCGTGCCGATGATTTACTGATTGCTGCCAAAGCAGAACTTGCGATTGGTCAATTACCTGGCTCTAAATATAATTGTACCAATGCATTAGTCACTAAATGTGGGGGGTATGTCCCGCATGATAATTTTTCTAACCATGATGATGTTTTAACCAATATCGCTTTTAAATTAGATGGAAGTGGTGAGCTTCTGATTATCCCTGGTGTAGATCCAACTAGCACTTCACCAGATACTAACTTTTTGTCATTTGATGCAAACTTTAAATTTAGGCCTTTAAGTACTGAAGAAAGTGCAGATAATAAAAATTTAGGCAGCTATTTTAGTATCGCCAATGAAGATATTGATTCAACCGGGGTATTAAAAACTTCGTCAATTAATTTTAACCGGATGGAAGGTCATTTAGGTGTCAAAGCAAAAGTTCGTGTCAGTGCAGATACAGTGACTTTGGATAATCAGGTCAAACTCAATTATGAAAATAATATTGCAACACCATTTAAGACCAATTTTGCCATGGCGACCAATGGCAATATGCAAAACATGGCAAGTATTGCACTGACGGGTGGAACCATTCGTAGCACGATGGGAATCACACCACGCTAAAAATCAGGATGAGAAAAATGAAAAAAATAATATTAAAAAGTCTAGTGGTAGCTATGATGGGCCTAAGTGGCCAGGTATCTGCATTAACCTCATTGGAAGACCAAGAGCTCTCAGAAGTCAATGGGCAGGCTTTATTGTCAATGGAGGTTCAGTCTGGATTTAACCAGATGGATAATCTAGGAGCTACTTATGACCAGAGTAATATCTCATTTTATAAATTAGGCTTGGAAGCCGAGATGGAAATTAATGCCAATATAAAAAAGCTACAGCTCGGGTGTGGCGGTGTTAATGGTGCAACCGGCTGTGATATTGATATTGATCATATAGCCTTAAGTGGTAATCCTACAAATGGTGCGGATCGTGCCGCGACCTCAGCTCTGATTACTAATCCATTTGTACAATTTGCCATAAAAAATCCAAATCAGGCGTCTACACGTGAAGTTTTAGGTTTTCGTTTAAGTGCGGAAAAGATTTCGGGTCTATTGACAATGGGGACAGAAAATAGTGCTACACCAAATGGTATTAACAGTTTCAGTGGTTATATGAAAACAAAATCCTCATCAGGAGTTGCAACAACGGCTCCTCGTGTCATGGATTATGCTGCAACTGGAATGAATATTGAGGGCACGGTAAAAGGCACTATATTAGGTCAACCATTACCTCTGGATTTACATTACACATCTAGCAATTATGCTTTCCAGTTAAATTCTACAACAGCACCTTTTACTATTCCTGCTACGATAGTGTCAGGAACAAGAATGAAAGAAGTTGTACTAAAAGGGACAGGGACAGTAGGTCGTATTGATTTTAAAGGACCATTAAAAGCAGAATTATTGGATGGAGCATTAAAATTAGATAAAGATATTACAGGCTACTTAACCGGGCTACAGACAGACATTACCGTTAAACAAAATCTCGGACTTATTCATGCTTTATATTTAAATAATCCAGCTTCACTCTCCTTGCAATCCCAAAGCATTTTATGGCCTGGTGCAGCAGTCGCAGCAAAACAAGGGTGGTGGCTGGCAATGGAAGATGAAGTGGATTTAGGAAGTATTTCACCTTCATATAGTGTGCCAATTTCAGATGCTGTTTTAAAGCAAACTATTGCAGGAATTAACCATGATTTAACCACTAATGTGCGAGATTGTGGAAGTCTGGTTTTTGGTTGTGTGCTAGGAAGTGCACTTGATGTAAAGGAAATTAAAAATCCTGCGCTACTTGATTTCCCTCTTACTAATTTAACTTTACAAGGCCAGAACTTTAAACCGAACTGCTTTGGTGGACATAAATTCTGCTAAGTTTAGTTATAAAAAATCCCGCATTACGCGGGATTTTTTATAAGAAAGCAAAATTATTTAGCAATTTTTGCCAATAATTCTTCTTTCGAAATATTTACTGATTCAGCATCGCGGCGGCCTTTATATTCAAAAGTACCTGCATCCAAGCCTTTTTCACCAATCACAATACGATGTGGAATACCTGTAAGCTCAAGATCAGAGAATTTCACGCCCGGACGTTCATTACGGTCATCGAGTAACACGTCAAAACCTGCAGCTTGCAATTCAGCATAGAGTGCTTCCGCAGCTTCCATAGTTCTTGGAGATTTGTGCGCATTCATCGGCACAATGGCAACTTCAAACGGTGCAATGGCAGTTGGCCAGATAATGCCTTTCTCATCAAAGTTCTGCTCGATTGCAGAAGCCACCACACGCGTCACGCCAATACCATAACAACCCATTGTCACAGTGAACGGTTTGCCATCTTCACCCAAGACTTTACAGCCCAAAGCTTCAGAATATTTTTGACCCAACTGGAAGATATGACCCACTTCAATACCACGTTTGATTTGAAGCGTACCTTTACCATCTGGAGATGGATCGCCTTCAACCACGTTACGTAGGTCATAAACTTCAGTGAACTGCGCATCACGTTCCCAGTTTACACCTGTTGCGTGTTGATCTGCTGCATTTGCACCTGCAACAAAGTCAGACAATACGGATGCTGCACGATCAACAATGACGGTGATACCTTTTTCGACCAGACCTTGAGGACCAACAAAGCCAGCAGTTAAGCCAAGTGCTTGAAGTTGTTCTTCAGTAGCAAATGTCAAAGGTGCAGCAATTAAAGGATGTTTTTCAGCTTTAATTTCATTCAGTTCGTGATCACCACGAAGGAATAAAGCAACCACAGGTGCATCTTGACCTTCTTCAGTCGCAACACCTTGAACCAATAAGGCTTTTACTGAATGAGCAGGGTTCGTACCCAAGAATGCTGATACATCTGCAATGGTTTTTTGATTTGGTGTATCTACCAGTTTGAGTTCTTGTATCGGTGCCGCACGTTCACCGACAAGTACTGCTTCTGCCATTTCAATATTGGCTGCATAGTCAGATTCAGTCGAAAATGCGATATCATCTTCACCGCTTGAAGCCAGTACGTGGAATTCGTGAGAACCTGAACCACCGATTGAACCGGTATCTGCTTGTACTGGACGGAAATCTAAACCAAGACGGGTGAAGATTTTGCAGTAGGCTGCATACATGTCGTCGTAGGTTTGTTGCAGTGATTCCTGGTTGGCATGGAAAGAGTAGGCATCTTTCATAATGAATTCACGTGAACGCATTACGCCAAAACGTGGACGAATTTCGTCACGGAATTTGGTTTGTACCTGGTAGAAGTTTGCAGGCAATTGCTTGTAGCTTTTTAATTCGTTACGTGCAAGGTCAGTGATCACTTCTTCATGCGTCGGACCGAGAACAAATGGGTTGCCATGGCGGTCGTTGAAGCGTAAAAGCTCAGGACCGTATTGTACATAACGACCTGATTCTTCCCATAAAGATGCAGGTTGAGTCACCGGCATATAGACTTGAAGTGAACCGACTTTGTCCATTTCTTCGCGAACGATCGCTTCAACTTTATTTAATACGCGAACGCCCATCGGCAACCAGGTGTATAGACCTGAAGCCAACTTACGAATCATACCGGCACGAAGCATCAGCTGATGGGAAATAACTTCAGCATCGTTCGGGGTTTCTCTTAACGTTGCAAATAAAAAGCGACTCGCGCGCATGGAAACTGTCCTAAAAAATTAAGCGTTAAAGCAGGGATTATACAATAAAAAATGAGGTGAGCTTTTGGGAATGTCACCTCATTGTGTTGCATTAAATTATGCCATGATTTTACGTGCCTGACGCAGCATAAAATTCTTAAAGTCATCCAGGTAAGTAAAGATCACCGGCACCACCACCAAGGTCAGCAGGGTAGAGGTAATCACCCCGCCAATCACCGCATGCGCCATCGGTGCACTTTGTTCGCCACCTTCACCTAGCCCTAGGGAAAGTGGAACCATGCCCATAACCATCGCGCTGGTGGTCATCAGAATAGGACGCAAACGGGTTTTACCAGCGGCAATAATCGCATCATAACGATCTTCGCCGCGATCCATGGCCTTCTTGATGAAGTCGATCAGCAGAATCGCATTCTTGGTCACCAGTCCCATCAGCATGATAATGCCGATAATCGAGAACAGGTTCATGGTTGAGTTAAACAGGAACAAGGCCAGAAATACGCCAATCAGCGACAATGGTAGTGAGGCCATAATTGCCGCAGGATGGATAAAACTGTTGAACTGCGAACCGAGCACAATATAGATAAAGACAATCGACAGGGTAATCGCAGTCAGGGCATAACCTGCGGATTCTGCCATGTCGGCATTGGAGCCTTGAGTATCGAAACTATAACCCGGTGGCATATCAAAATTTTCTTGCAAGCGGCTGATATCCGTACCAATGTCGCCTGCAGGACGTCCTGAGGTATTGGCCTCGACTAGCACTTCACGTGCCAGATCACGTCGATTAATCTGCGAGGCACCGAGTTTTTCTTCAAATTTGGCCACGCTCGAAAGTGGAACCAGAATTGGTTGATTATTGGCATCGGTTTTATTTGAGGTGATATACATATTCTGTAAATCGCTAGGCAAGCTGCGCTGGTCTTCGGTCAGGCGCAGATTCACATCATAGGTTTCACCTTTTTCATCCTGCCAGGTCGTGACATCATCACCGGCAATCAGCGGACGCACTACATTGGCAATCTGATTGACTGATAAACCTAAATCACTGGCCAAGACGCGATTAATCTGTACATCAAGAGTTGGCTTGGGTTCTTTTAATGAAGTTTCCAGATCGACAATGCCATTAATTTTCGCCATTTCCGTCATAAAGCGATCAGAAATTTTTTGCAGTTCATCCAGATCCGGGCCTTTGATCGAAATCATGATTGGCTTCTGGCCACCAGAAACGGTTTCATCGGCGGATGCCACCGAGGTAATGCTGATTCCTGCAACCGATTGCAGGCGCTGGCGAAATTCATTATTTAAGTCATTCAGGGTCTTTTCACGTTCGGTACGCGGCGTCACGGTCACCCGTAAACTGACATGGTTTTTACCGCGGTCGGTTGCGCCATTAATCACCCCATAGGTGGCTTTGACATCCGGATGCTGACGAATAATCTGATCAACCTGCTGGAGTTTGGCCTGAGAATATTCAAGCGATGAATCGACCGGTGTTTCAAACTTGATCCGGATTTCGCCTTTATCGGGAACCGGTACAAATTCGGTGCTGATCAGTTTGGATAAACCCAGAGCACCAAATAATGAAGCCACAGCAATCATTAAGGTAATTAATCTGAAGCGCAATGCCAGTTTTAATAATTTTTCATAGACATGGCTTAAGTCATCTAGCTTGCCAGAGATCCAGCTAAAGAAACGTTTCACCCGACCTGGTTTTTTGTTTGGATCTTTTTTCTTTTCTGCCCAGTGTGCAGAGAGCATCGGATCCAGGGTAAAGCTGACAAACATTGAGATCAGAACGGCCATACTCACCGTGACCCCGAACTGGTAGAAAAAACGGCCAATAATTCCGCCCATAAAGGCCACAGGCAGGAAGACGGCAACAATGGTCAATGTCGTGGCCAGTACGGCTAAGCCAATTTCTTTGGTGCCATCGAGCGCGGCAGTGACATGATCTTTGCCCATATCGGCATGCCGGACAATATTTTCACGCACCACAATCGCATCATCGATCAACAGACCAATACTCAAGGACAGCGCCAGTAAAGTCATCATATTGATGCTAAAACCAAAGGCCCAGATAAATGTCAGCGTGCCCAAGAGTGCAATGGGCAGAGTCAAACCGGTAATCACCGTTGAACGGAAAGAACCTAAAAATAATAGGACAATCAGCACAGCCAGTACCGCACCTTCAATAATGGTACGGGCTACATCGCCAATGGTGCCGCGGATACTTTTGGAGGAGTCCACCACCACTTGTAAAGTGGTACCTTGCGGAAGCTGCGCCTTGATGCTTTCTAAAGCTGCGTAGCTCTTGTCGACTACTTCAATGACGTTTGCGTCTGAACTGCGCAGAATATCAATTGCGACTGCGGTTTTGCCATTTAGAAAAGCAGCGGATTCCAGCTCGGCCTGACTGTCTTGAATATTGGCCACTTGTCTCAGGAAAATCGGTACGCCGTTTTTATTGGCAATGACCAGATCGCCGAAGGCGAGGGGATGCAAGACTTTGGAATTGATTTCAATGACCAGTTCCGAATTACCCGATTTAAGTGTCCCCCCCGGGACTTCGATATTCTCGGCCTTTAAGGTATTGATGACACTGTCCACACCGATGCCAAAGGCTTGCAGTTTTTGCGGTTGCACCTGAATCCGGATCTGGCGCTGTGCATCACCCAGCAGATTAACCGTTCCGACCCCAGGGACTGTGCGCAGTTGTGGCACAATCCGCTGATCCAGATAAGAACTGAGCGCTTTTACATCCATATTGTCGGATTCAAATACGATCGACATCACCGCATTCGCCGTCGGGTCATAACGTTCGACAATCGGCTCCTGAATTTCATCACGGAATTCAGCAGTCACAGAGGCGATTTTATCCCGCACATCTTGAGCTGCAGTGGTCGACGTGACATCCAGATTAAATTCGGTGGTGATGATGGACAGGCCTTCACTGGATTGGGAAATCACCTGTTTTAAACCGGAAATGGTATTGATCTGATCTTCAAGTTTTTTTGTAATTTCCGATTCAACCGTTTCCGGAGAAGCACCTGGATAATTGGTATAGATCACCACAAAAGGGAAATCGACATCAGGAAATTCTTCAACGCCCATCCGCTGCCATGAAGCCAGCCCCAGCACCATCAGGCAGAACATCATCATGATGGTGAAAACCGGATACTTCACACTAATTCGGGTAAACCACATATCAATGATCCTGTATGAATGGTTTTAGTTGGCGCGAAGGGTGACAGTTTTTTGCAGATCGGCTTCGCTAAACTTAACCCGACTGACCTGATCACCATCTTCCAGTCCTTGAACCACCGCAATGTTGTCGCTATAACGCTGTTCTAGAACCTGAACATTGACCTTGATAATTTTATTCTGGCGAATTACCCAGACATAAGATTTATTCTGAATGTCTTGAACAGTATCTAATGGAATCAGCTGGCCAGAGATCTGTTGTGAACTCAGAATGTTGCCTTCGACAAAGGAGCCGATACTTAGCGAGGGAATGGTTTCATTCGGCGTGGCAAAGAATTCGATCTGACGACTCGCCTGATCTGCAATGGGGGAAATCCGGCTAATCACGGCAATGAGCCGATTTGGATTACCTTGAATGCTGTATTCGACTTGACTGCCTAGTCTTAAATCTGATTGCAGATCACTGGGTACGCGTGCTTGAATTTCCAGCCGTTTTGGATCGACGATTTCAAACAGGGTTTGTCCAATTGCCACGGTTTGGCCCGGTTCGACCTGGCGCTGGGTAATCACGCCATTGATCGGGCTGGTCATGGTGCCATCACGATCTGCTTTCTGGGCAATATCGACATTGGCTTGCTGGGCGCGGACATTTTCAAGCTGGGCCTGATAATCGACCTGACTTTGTTCATATTCTACTTTTGAAATAAAACCCTGATCGAGCAGGCGCTTTTTACGCTGCATCATGTTGCGAGCCTGATTGGCTTGCGCTTGAGTAGAGGCCAGATTCGCACGTGCCTGTGCCAAGCGGGCTGCATTGTCCTGATTATTCAGGCGTACCAGCACCTGTCCTTTAGAAACCGTTTGACCTACCTGTGCGTTTACGCTGGTAGCAGTAGCAGAGACCTGTGCTTGTATGCTGCTTTGATTGACTGCACGAATGGTGCCGGTGAATGCGGTTTTTTGAACTGAACTACCAGATTGAACTGCAACTAAATCTTGAGGAATGACTTCAATAATAGATTTGGGTGTTTCGGTTTGCTGTACGGGTTCATTTTTATCACAAGCCACTAAAAACATATTTAAGCAAAGTGCACTCATGATCAGAATAGAGCGCGGGGAAGGCATATTTAAATCATGAGAATGCGGTGCAGTTTGCATATGAGTCCTTTTAGCGTGCTATGGATCAAAACCTCAACACGCTATTTGTATTTATTCAAGTGCTTTTAAACGGGCGATAATTTTGTCGTATTCTGCTTCCAGATTTCGATAGCGACTTTGTAAAGATTGAATATTTTCTTTTTGGGAAATGAGATTTTTCTGGTTATTCTCTAATGTTGTTTTCAGGTGTGCCGGTGGGGTTTTACCTTTACGTAAATATTCACGTTCCTGACGCACAAACATGACCCGATCTTTTTGTAGTTGCTTCATTTGCTCTTGCTGGAAATCAATCTGTTTTTTTAACTGGACCAGGCTGTCGTTTTTTTTCTGTAAAGCGGTCTGGCTATTGTTATAAGCACGCTTGAGTTTATGGTCTTCAGCAATCCGCTGCGCCTGTTGGGCACGTTGTGGCGCTTGCCTAATATCCGCTTCGGCATTATAAGGACGGGCACGCTTAATGACCTGCATATTCTGGTCAAGTGCTTCATAGCCATAACGGATATGATTGGGTGTGACGTTAGTACTGATATTGGCCACACCTTTGCTGTCATAATAACGATACCAGGTGGCTTTTTGTGGGAGTTGGTTACTACTCGCACACGTTAAGCTCACCTGTAACAATAGCAGCGCAACAACAATGAATTGACCAGTCATTTTATTTTTATCAATGACAGCAAGTTTTCTTAAAAACTGACTCATCATTGGCTCCCCGAATTTAAAGTTGACTAAATTACTTATTTTAAAGTAATAATCTTGTTATATTAGACTTAAATTTATCAATAAAAAACTACCGTTAGTCAAAAAAAAACCAATAACGATAAGAAAATGTGAAGCTGTTATTAAAAATAAATGATTTTGTCTACTTGTGTAGAAAATGTTCATTGATAATACAAGTGACTTTATGTTAAAAATGTTTATCGATCGTAATAAAATAATCCTATGAGCCTTATGGCATATAGTTTCTAAAATGGGAAGGGTTAAACAAATGGACGATAAATTCCAAAATCTAAAAATTATGGTTATTGATGACTCAAAGACCATTCGTCGTACTGCGGAAACTCTTCTTCAACGCGAAGGTTATGAGGTCATTACTGCAGTAGACGGTTTTGAGGCTTTGTCAAAAATTGCCGAAGCAAATCCAGATATCGTTTTTGTAGATATTATGATGCCGCGCCTAGATGGTTACCAAACCTGCGCCTTAATCAAAAACTCTCAGAATTACCAGAATATTCCTGTGATTATGCTATCAAGTAAAGATGGCTTATTTGATCAGGCCAAAGGTCGTGTCGTGGGTTCAGATGAATACCTGACCAAACCTTTTAGTAAAGATGAATTGCTCAATGCAATCCGTAACCATATTAGTGCTTAATATTTGATTTTTTTGGGGAATTGGCATGGCACGTATCCTAATTGTGGATGACTCACCGACAGAAACTTTTCGCTTTAGAGAGATTCTTTCTAAACACGGCTTTGAGGTGATTGAAGCAGCCAATGGCGCAGATGGTGTCACCATGGCCCAGGCAGAATTGCCGGACCTAGTCCTGATGGATGTGGTTATGCCGGGTGTGAATGGTTTTCAGGCGACCCGCCAGATTGCACGTGGTGCAACGACCAAACATATTCCAATCGTGATTGTCAGTACCAAGGATCAGGCCACTGACCGTGTATGGGGCAAGCGTCAAGGCGCAGCGGATTATCTAACAAAACCAGTCGATGAAAAACAATTAATAGATGTAATTAAGCAGCACCTCAATGCAGGATAAGCTCTATGGCAGCAAATGGATTTATCGAATTGCTTCGCATTGCGAAACGGGGGAATAAAAACTACGTTTCCAATGGCAATGAAGTTAACCGATGGTCGGGCATTGCTTTTGAGATGATGGGGCAATATTTTGTTGCCCCGCTGGGGGAAGTATCAGAAGTGATTTATCCCCCAAAATATACGCCGGTACCCAAGACGCAAGCATGGGTGTTGGGTCTGGCGAATATCCGGGGAAGACTGTTATCGGTTTCTGATCTGACGCAGTACGTATCAGGGCAGAGCAGTCAATTTTCACCGACTCAAAAAGTATTATGTATCAACCATAATGACCAGTATGTGGGTTTGGTCGTAGATCAAGTTTTGGGTATACAACATTTCAATAAGAAAAGTTTCTTTTCGAAGAAATCTGAATTGGATAAAAACTTACAAGAATATTGTCAGGGGTTTTTCCATCAGCACAACCAGCAGTGGCATGTGTTTTTATTCAGTCGTCTGTTGCAAAATCCAAAATTTATGAACGCATCTATAAAATTTATAAATTAAATGTCGCGCTCGAAACTAAGCAAGGCGTCAACCGGGGAGAGGCTGCATGGGCTTTAAACTTAAAAAGAAAAATACAGGTGAGAGCACTGGCCGCAAAGGCGGTAATGCTTTTTTAGCTAAGATTCAAACGCAAGTAGATCAGTTATCACGTGTCTTCGGTGATAGTGAGAAATCAAAACCGCTGATTTATGGGGCAGCAGGCTGTCTTTTAGCCGCACTGATCACTTTATTGTATCTTTTTTATAGTGTTCCACGTACCAACGAACTCACTCAGAGTCTGGGTGACCTGCGTCTCCTCTCGCAAACCATTTCGCGCCAGGCGACTGAGGCGACCGCTTCCGGTACGCCAGAAGCTATGAAAAACCTGACTGACTCGCAAAAAGCCTTTGCTGAAAATCTTGAGACAGTTAAAAGTATTCACTCCAATAATGATGCGTTGCAGGCGGTTGATAAACAGTGGACAGAAGTTTCCAACAGTATTGATCTGATTACCTCGCAACAAAAGATTATTAACCAGTTATACGACACCAACATCGCGATTGGTGAAGCGATTCCGGGGATTCAGGCGGAATATAACTTGATGGTCGACCAGATGGCACGTCAAGATATGCCATCGAACCAGGTGGTTATTGCCAAAAACCAGGTATTCATTGCAGAACGTATCTTACGTTCAATCAGTTTGGTACTGACAGGTAATGATGGTTCACGTGAATCTGCGGATGACTTCAGTGCCGATACCGAAACTTTTGGTTCTTATCTGAATGCACAGTTAAATGGTTCTGCTGAACTGGGTGTACAGCGTATTGCTGATCCAACCCTGCGTGAATCTCTGGAAGGCATCAAGGCTGAATATGATGACGTACTGGAATCTGCATCAGCGATTATTCTGAAAAACTCTACACAGATCGTAAAAGTTCGTCAGGCAGCCGCATCTATTTTTTCTCAATCTGATGTGCTTTTGGACAACCTGAATAAATTATCGGGTAACTCAGGTCTTAAAACGGTTGTTCCGGCAGTCCTTCTGATCGCATTATTAGTCGGTTTCTTGCTGTGTGTATTCAAGTTACTTTCTCTGCGTGGCTTGTCGGATAAGCAGCGTGTAGGCCGTTTACAAGAAGAATATGACCGTAACCAGAATGCGATTTTACGTTTACTGGATGAGATCGCCGATCTTGCAGACGGTGACTTGCGTTCATATGCAACAGTATCTGAAGACTTTACTGGTGCAATTGCCGACTCGATTAACTTTGCGATTGACCAGTTACGTGACCTGGTATCGCGTATTACTGAAACTTCACAAGAAGTTGCGCAATATACTGCAACTACACAAAGCATTACCAACCAGTTAGCTGAAGCATCTGAGCATCAGGCACAAGAAATTGCCGGTGCTTCTGCAGCGATTAACGAAATGGCATTGTCGATTGACCAGGTATCTGCCAACGCCGATGAATCAGCGGTGGTAGCAGAACGTTCAGTACAAATTGCTGCAAACGGTGCGGATGTCGTACATCGCTCGATTGAGGGTATGGACACGATTCGTGAACAGATTCAGGAAACTTCAAAACGTATTAAGCGTTTGGGTGAATCTTCTCAGGAAATTGGTAACATCGTTGCCTTGATTAACGATATTGCTGACCAGACGAACATCCTGGCATTAAACGCCGCGATTCAGGCATCGATGGCCGGTGAAGCGGGTCGTGGTTTCGCGGTCGTAGCCGATGAAGTACAGCGTCTTGCGGAACGTTCAGCTTCTGCAACCAAGCAGATTGAAGGCCTGGTAAAAACCATTCAAACGGATACGAACGAAGCCGTTATTTCGATGGAACAAACTACATCGGAAGTTGTACGTGGTGCGAACTTGTCTAAAGATGCCGGTGTAGCACTAGATGAGATTCAAACGGTATCGAATAACCTGGCGAAACTGATTGCGAACATTTCTGATGCTGCGAAACTGCAGTCAGCATCTGCAGGTCATATTGCGACCACGATGAATGTCGTACAGGAAATTACCTCGCAAACCACCAGTGCAACCTTCGATACAGCACGTTCAGTATCTGAACTGGCAAACATGGCCGATGCATTACGTGAATCTGTATCTGACTTTAAACTACCAGAATAAAGTCAGACATGATGGGGAAATGTGTCTTGACCGCGGTTGAGACACATTCAGAAAATACAGATAAAGCCTCGACAAGATGTACTTAACTTCATACGTTAGGTATCGCGTGACGGTCACAATTAAGTTTGAGCGCCCTTCTTGGCGGCATAACGTAAGAAGCATGAGCTATGAAAGAAATATTAAAAAATTTAGTTGAAACGACAACGCTTCCTGAAGATAGTTATCTTGACCAAGATGCAGAAATTCTTGAAATTTTTGTTGAGGAAATCGAAGAGATCTTCGTTGAGTTAAATGCTTTATTTCCAGAATGGTTGACTAATCCAGATCATCAAGAAAATCTGAAGACCATTCGCCGCCATTTTCATACCCTGAAAGGTTCAGGCCGCATGGTCGGGGCCAAATCGGCCGGGGAAATGGCTTGGGCGGTTGAAGATACCCTAAACCGGGTTTTGTCCGGTTCGATTCAGCTAACACCAAAGGTACAGAAATTTGCCCAAGCGGTACTGAATGTCTATCAATATGCTTTATATCCAAAATTCAAACATGTACAGCAATTAGATCTCGACTTGCGCCCAATGGTGCTGTTAGGACAACAATTACAACAACAAATTTCGCCTGAACCTGCATTGGAAGAATTACTGGCATTGGCAGATCATTTGACTGCTGAAGGTCAGATGACAGGTCTTGAGCTTGCAGACAATGAGCCAAGTGAAGCTGAGTTAACAGTAACGCCAGTAGAAGCACCGGTTCGCAGTGATATCGAAGAGACCGTGGCGATCTTTATCGAAGAAGCAGAAGAGCATCTGGAAACGATTGCCACCTTCCTTCGCACTGAAGATGAAAAATCACAAGATTATAATGCGTTGATTCGTGCGATTCATACCTTGCGCGGCAGTTCATCGATGGCGCAGATTGACCAGATTTTTGAAGCTAGTTCTAAAGTAGAGCATCTGTTCAAAACCTTGCTACAAGATGAAATTGTCTCCACTTCAAAAGAAACTGCTTTACTGATTCAGTATGCCGAGTTTGTCAGTGACTATCTGCATTTGCTACGTCAGGGCAATACTGCAAAACTGGATGCGGTATACGCCACCTTTGAGCGTGTCTGGCATGATTATGGCTTTGCAGTTACTGAAACCAATAGCATTCAGACGCAAGGCTTGGTGTCCAAACTGGTTGAGCTGGATATTGATCTGTTATTGGATGCCGAGTTTGAATTTGATAAACGCGCCCAAATCGATTATCCGGAATATATTCAGGCACTCAGCCAGCAGGCTGCAGAATTGCTGGCACATACAGAAAGCCGGGCAGCCCAAGGAATTCATGAATTCACTGCCGATCTGAAATCGGCTTATGATGCGTTGCTTGAAAAGCCAGTGCTGCTAAACAGCGATTATGCCTATGAATTGTTCGCACAGGCGCACCAGGAATTTATTCATTTATTTGATACCTTGGCCGCAGGACAGCGCGTCATTCTGAATGATGAGATTCAAAAAATACTCAGTGAACTGTCTGCATTTGTGCAGCAGGATCTCGAGATATTTGCTGAAGATACTAGCAATCAGAATGTTGAGCTAAGCTCAGAAACCACACAAGTAGCCGAGACTGGCAGTGTCGATTTTGCTAGTTTGAGTCAACGCATCGCTGCGGATCGTCAGCAGTGGCAAAGTGCTGAAACTAACCGTGATTTTGATGAAGAATTACTAAGTATCTTCCTGGAAGAAGCAGATGAATTGCTGGCAGGCATTGATGAAGATCTGAATACCTGGAGCAAAAAACAGGACGATACAACTTCGCTGAACAATCTGATGCGTCATTTGCATACCTTAAAAGGTGGTGCAAACATGATTGCAGCTTCGCATATCGGTTTGATTGCGCATGAACTGGAAAGTATTTATGAGCGGGTGATTCGTCAGCAAATTGCCGTGACACCTGCTTTAATCCAGATTATCCGTCTGGTTCAGGACAACGTGTCCGATCGTATTCAATCGATTCGGGAAGACGGTATTGATTATCCTGCACCAGAAGCGATTGCGATTCTGCAAAATATTCAGGCGCTGGTGTCTGGACAAGCTGTTGCTGCTGCGGAGAGCGCGAACGCTGTAGTTAAAGTTGCAGAGGTCGAAGCGACATCAATTCCTAAACCACAACTTGAAGAGTCAGCAACGACTGAACAGCCTGCAACTGATCTGGCTGAAGCTGAAGAATTACTGGAAATCTTGGAATCTCCTGAGGCTACTGAAGACACACCAGTAGAACGTTCTGAAGAAGACGAACTGAAATCCATTGTTGAAGAATCTTTCCTGGAAGAATCCGAAGAGATTCTGGCGAATGCCGAGAAGCTGCTCAATCAATGGTTTGACCAGCGTAGTGACCGTAGTTTATTGCTGCAATTACAGCGTGCTGCCCACAGTATCAAGGGTGGTGCACGTATGATTGATGTTGAAGAAGTGGCCAGTATCGCCTATGAGCTGGAAACAACTTTCGAACAGTTTGCGGTCTATCAATTTAACTCGAATGCCTATGATGGCTTATTGCAGAAAACGCTGGTCTGGTTAAGACAGGCGATTTTCCAGCGTGACTATAACGGTTTTGAGCCGCTGCACAGCAGTCTGAAAAAGATTGCTTATGTGGACGTTACTGCGCAATTGCCTGAGCGTCTGGCGAAAACAGATAATCTGGTGGTCAGTACCGACTTCGGCTTTGTTGAAGGTGATGGTACTGAGCCGCCACAGATGATGGGTGAGTGGGCGAATAGCGGCACCAGCGATAGCAATAACGAGATGATCCGTATCTCTGCTGATCTGGTCGAGAAGATGATTGACCTGTCCGGTGAGAACTCGATTAACCGTTCGCGTATCGAGATGGACTTGGGCCAGCTGGGCAATACCTTGAACGAGATGGAATTGGCGATCAAACGTCTTGCTGATCAGTTACGTCGAATGGAAGGCGAGCTGGAATCACAGATTATTGCCAAACATGGTTCAGAGAATTCGCGTTATGCCGACTTTGACCCGCTGGAAATGGACCAATATTCGTCGCTCAATCAGCTTTCCAAGTCACTGGCAGAATCTGCATCGGATTTGGTCGACTTCAAGAGTACGCTGGCCGACAAGATTCGCGAAACCGAAGGACTGTTATTGCAACAGTCGCGTATTCAGGCCGAGATTCAGGAAAGCCTGATGCGTACCCGTCTGGTTCCATTTGACCGGATGTTGCCGCGTTTACAGCGTATCGTGCGTCAAACCTCGACCACCTTGAACCGTCCTGCAGAACTGATCGTACAGAATACCGAAGGTGAACTGGATCGTAACATTCTCGAGCGTCTGGTCACCCCATTTGAGCATATGCTGCGTAACGCGATTGACCATGGTCTGGAAGATACTGCAGATCGTATCGCACTGAACAAGCCGGAAGTCGGTTCGATTGTCTTGAACATCAGCCGTCAGGGTACCGATGTAATCGTGTCCTTTAGTGATGATGGTAAAGGGATCGATGCAGAGAAGATTCGTGAAAAAGCGCTGAGTCTGGATCTGATCAAAGCGGATCAGGTCATTGATCAGGAAGAAATCCTGCAATTTATCTTCCATCCTGGTTTTAGTACCGCGAAAGCAGTGACCCAGATTTCTGGTCGTGGTGTCGGTCTGGACGTGGTACAAAGCGAGATCAAATCGCTGGGCGGTCATGTGTCAGTGAGCTCGGAACTGGGCCAAGGCACTATCTTTACGATTCGCGTACCGACGACCGTAGCGGTCAGCGATGCCCTGATGGTGAAAGTGGGCGATCAGCAATATGCGATTTCTCTGGCGCAGATTGACCGAATTGTACGTATTGCGCCGACCACATTGGAAAGCTATTTCAACAGTAAAGATGACTATTTCAAGATCGATGGCGCAAACTATAAGCTGCGTTATCTGTCTGAGTTTGTTGGCAACCAGCCGATTCCACGTCTGAATAATGTTGGACATTCATTGCCGGTGCTGTTGATCAAAGGCAATAGTGGCCAGACCATTGCCTTGCTGGTCGATCAGTTGGTCGGTTCACGAGCGCAGATTGTAGTAAAACCGATTGGACAGCAGTTTGCCAACGTCGGGGTAGTGGCCGGTGCCACGATTCTGGGTGATGGTCAGGTCTGTCTGATTCTCGATGGACAGAATGTTGCCCGCCAGATTCAGGCGACACAGCGTGTCAAACAGCTGAATGATCAGCGTGATGGTTCGCGTAATTCAAATGCACGTCGTCTGGTGATGATTGTCGATGACTCGGTGACTGTACGTAAAGTGACGTCGCGTCTGCTTGAACGTCAAGGCTATGATATTGTCACTGCCAAAGATGGCGTAGATGCGATCGAGCAGCTTGAAAACGTCAGACCGGATCTGATGTTGCTGGATATCGAAATGCCGCGCATGGACGGTTTCGAAGTGACCAATCTGGTTCGTCACCATGATATTCACCGTGACTTGCCGATTATCATGATTACCTCACGTACCGGTGAGAAGCATCGTGAACGTGCATTCAGCTTGGGCGTAACGCACTATATGGGTAAACCGTTCCAGGAAGCGGAACTGTTGGCCAATATCCAGCAACTGATTGCTGAAAAACAGAGGTAATATATGAGTCAGACCAATTCAAGCAATAAAATGGCTGATCAGATTAGCCAGCAGGAACTTCAGCATCTGATTACGGTATCGACCGGATTTATTGATGCCTATATTATTGACTGTCATGGCAAAGATCCGATGTTATTGCCACAAAACATTGTCCTGTCAGCACTGGATAGCAATACTCAGGTCAAAACTGTAGAATGGCATGAGGCACAGTTACCGGTCTATGCAGTGAATGATCCGTCACGTCAAAATGGGGTGGCACTGGTGATTGAGGGGGATGAAATTACTCAGCGCTTTGCCCTGATGTGTAATGAAATGCCGAAAACCATCCGGATTCGTATTTCCGAAGTGGTCGATGTCGATCAGCCGGTGAATGATCCTGCCATCTTTCAATATGTGCGCATGAACGAACAGCTGTTCCATATTCCGAATATGACCAATATTCAGGCTACAATCGGGCTGTAATCCAGGCTATAAAATATAAAAAAGGAACTCCATGGAGTTCCTTTTTTATTGCGTTATGAATTTACTTAATTGGCGAGTAAATTCACGAGAATCTGCTCATAGATTTCAGCCAATGGCTCTAAGTCTGCAATATCGACATGTTCATTGATCTGATGAATCGTGGCATTCAATACGCCAAGTTCCAGTACCTGTGCGCCGGTAGGGGCAATAAAGCGGCCATCTGAGGTACCGCCCGAAGTCGATAGTTCAGTTTCAGTCCCCGTCACATTCAGAATGGCGGTTTTAGCTGCATTTACTAGTTCACCAACTGGCGTCAGGAAAGGCAGGCCAGATAAAGTCCAAGAAATGTCATAGTCCACACCATGACGATCCAGAATTTCTAAAGTACGTGCTTTGAGTTCTTCGGCGGTCACTTCAGTTGAATAACGCCAGTTGCACAATAGGTTCATGGTGCCGGGAACAACATTGGTTGCGCCTGTACCCGAATTGATATTGGAAATCTGGAAGGTCGTCGCCGGGAAATATTCGTTGCCATGATCCCAGACTGTGTCGCACAGTTCAGCAATGGCTTTAGAAGCGGTATGAATCGGATTCACGGCCAGATGCGGATAAGCCACATGACCCTGTTTGCCTTTGACTGTAAGGTTGGCATTTAATGAACCACGACGGCCATTTTTGACTATATCGCCCAGTTTATTAGTACTTGACGGTTCACCGACCAGACACCAGGTAATTTTCTCATTACGCGCTTCCAGTGTTTCAATCACTTTCACCGTGCCGTTAATCGATGGACCTTCTTCATCTGAAGTAATCAGGTAGGCAATCGAACCTTTGTGATTCGGATATTTTTCAACAAAACGTTCTGTTGCAACTACCATGGCTGCCAAAGCCGTCTTCATGTCGGCACTGCCACGACCATAAAGTTTGCCTTCACGGATTTCTGGTAAAAAAGGATCTGAGTTCCAGGCATCCAGATTCCCTGTTGGCACGACATCGGTATGGCCAGCGAAACAGAAGACCGGACCTTCTGTGCCTTTGCGTGCCCAGATATTATCTACATCTTCAAAGCGCATGGATTCAATATTGAAACCAATCTTCTTTAAACGTTCAGCCATGATGTTCTGGCAGTCATGATCAATCGGTGTGACAGAAGGCTGACGTAATAGTTGCAGGCTTAAATCGAGGGTAGCGGAAGAGCTCATACGGTATTCAACAGTCGATAATTTTTTCGGCTCTATAATAGGCGAATATAGGCTTGAATGTGAACGACTGATATAAAAAAACCCTATCTGGGATAGGGTTCTGTGAGCGTTTAGGAAAAAACTAGTTTTGACGGATTTCGTCAGAGGTTTTTTCAGCAGTATTGGTTACCGCATCGCCAGCTTTAGACACATCTTTGCCCATGCCTTTTACGGTGTTACAGCCAGTCAATACAAAAGCCATCATTAATGAAGCAGCAAGAATTTTTTTCATCATCATCTCCGTATAATCAATAATAAAATTATTATGATGTGGGACTTAGAGTAGAAAATATACGCTCTAAAAAATATGTGGTTTTCATAGTGCTTCGGTTAATAAATGTAATGCTTTATAGGGGCTTATGCGATGGATGCTGGATCAGCACTGGATTGCGATACATATAAAAGTCATCACTATCGAGTTTTTTATAAAGTCCATCCGTCCACCAGATCGCAGCTGAACTGCTCGGCCGGGCTTGCGGATAAATCCATTCATGTCGTTGCAGACGATAGAAACCGTGCTGTGCAGCAGGAATATGCTGTCCCCATAAGCCCAGACGACGCTCGGTATTGATCCATGAGGGAATTGGCTGATCGGCATGATGTGTAGGCAAATACAGCTGTCCCTTGAGGACGCAAAACCGTCTTTGAATGGGATGCTGCAAAGCCTCATCAAACTGGAATTGTTTTTGTGTGAAATGTTTCATTTTTCTGATTAAAGTATCGGTGCGGTTTAGGCCATACCAATGCGGCAGGCTAAAATCTGCTTCGGCCAGATAATATTTCAATGCCACTTCCCAATGTTCAATCTGTCCTGTATCAGTATTTAATAACAGAAAATCTAGCTCCCCCAGGGTTTTTGCACCCTCAATTTTCTGCAGACTATGAGCAAGCAGCTGATACGGATGATAGGCATCATCGAGTAACCAGAACCAGATCAGCATTTCAAAGCGCAGCCCTAAACGCGTACTTTTCAGTTGCTGCACAAATTCGATTAATTCTTCTGGATGCTGATCAAGAAACTCTAAACGTGGATGGTAACGGTTGAGATAGTGCTGCCAGGCCTGGCTTTCATGCAGTTCAAAGTAATATATAAGCTCAAGTTCATCTGGAATATGGAACAGGATATTCGGACTGCCGACAGCGAACGCCAGTTGCCGCACCAGAGGATGTTGATAACGTTGCCATGCTTCTACAAGATTTTGGTTTAAATTGGAAAAGGGCATAGTACAACCTGTGAAAAGTGCAGAAATACAACGGACAGTATCGGAAAACGCTTTATACTACCTGAATTCTGCGGCTAGGGTTGATGTATGAAAGTGTTGTTTTGGCGAAGTCTGGTGGTGCTGTTTGTGATCCTGGGCTTTATCGGTGCAATCCTGCCGGGTATGCCAACAACGGTCTTTTTGATTCTGGCGGCCTGGGCGGCATCCAAAGGCTGGCCGCAAATGGATGACTGGTTATTGAATCATCCTAAATATGGTCCGACCTTAAGAGATTGGCGCGCGCATGGTACTGTACCGCGTAAGGCCAAATGGCTGGCCAGTATCATGATGCTGATCAGCGGGATCATCATGCTGTTTACCACAGCACCCTTGGCCGTAAAAGCCTTTACCAATGTTACTATGCTGATCGTCGCGATCTGGTTATGGCGACGCCCTGAACCGAATCAGATCATTATTCAGCAAAATACAGTCGACCCAGAAAAGACAGATCTACAAACTCCGCAATCTGTAGATAGCAAATTAAACCCTATAGAGCCAAATAAAATAGAGTCTGGGAATAACAAGTCATGAATACCTTGCATCTGGATCAAGCCGATATCCTGATTGATCTTGCCCAACAAAAGCTGTATTTGCCCAATCTAAACAAGCAATATCTGATTTCCAGTGGCAAAAATGGCATTGGTGAAACTGAAAATAGTGGCAAGACTCCTCGTGGCTGGCACAAGATTGCTGAAAAGTTTGGTCAGAATGCTCCCTTAAATAGTGTATTTGTCGCACGTCAGGCGACGGGTGAAATTTATAATGCCGAATTGGCAGCGGAATTTCCGCAGCGTGACTGGATCCTGACGCGCATTTTATGGCTGAGTGGCCTTGAAGCTGGTTTTAATCAAGGCGAGGGCTGCGATACCTATCAGCGTTATATCTATATTCATGGCACACCAGAAACTGAAAAGATGGGAGAGCCGCTGTCGCACGGCTGTATCCGTATGCGTAATCCGGATGTCGCTGAATTATTTGACCTGATCAGTGAGAATGCACTGGTTTATATCTCTGAACAGGAATTGGATCTGGAAATGCTGAATGTTCAACGCACTGAATAACATAACGGATCGACTTAAATTCATGTGAAAATGATTTTGTTTTTATAGGCTGAATCTACTTGGTGGAGACAGCAGAAAAGATTGATTAATCTGGTCCAGATCGTATTTTTATCGCATGAAATGGGTTAAATGATTATTTGAAGCTTAGATTTGCTGTCATTTTTTGAATAAAAATAAATGACAGTTGCAAGATTACATGAACACAACGTCGAGTATTTTAAAGCTTTGTATAATCCTTAATCAGAATTGCAATACATCGTATGGTTAAGACTAAAACTTCGCAGGGTAAAACACAAAATTTCGCTTCAATTTTAATTTTGAAAATTAAAAAATTTCGGTAGAGACTTAAAAAATAAACAAAAAGTGTTGTTTTTTTTAACAAACAACCTATTTTTTAATCACTCACACCTAAAAAGTGGAAAACATTCCGAAAAGCGTTTGACAGGCTGTGCAGATTCTCTATAATGCACCCATCAAACGATGATAGACGTTTAGAAAGGGCGCTTAGCTCAGTTGGTAGAGCGTCTGCCTTACAAGCAGAATGTCGGCGGTTCGATCCCGTCAGCGCCCACCAAGCTCTTTTATGTTGAGACCTTATAGTTGCAGCGGTAGTTCAGTTGGTTAGAATACCGGCCTGTCACGCCGGGGGTCGCGGGTTCGAGCCCCGTCCGCTGCGCCACTTTAAGATCTTGATTTTCGTTTGCCACAATAGCGACATTGTGTAAATGCAGCGGTAGTTCAGTTGGTTAGAATATCGGCCTGTCACGCCGAGGGTCGCGGGTTCGAGCCCCGTCCGCTGCGCCATTTATACGATAGACCTTTTGAGGGCGCTTAGCTCAGTTGGTAGAGCGTCTGCCTTACAAGCAGAATGTCGGCGGTTCGATCCCGTCAGCGCCCACCAGATTCTTTTGCGATGCAGCGGTAGTTCAGTTGGTTAGAATACCGGCCTGTCACGCCGGGGGTCGCGGGTTCGAGCCCCGTCCGCTGCGCCATTTCAAAAGAAATTAAATTGAGGTCCCTGAGCCTGAATTTAATAAACTAAAGATTGACACTCTTTATCAGGGCGCTTAGCTCAGTTGGTAGAGCGTCTGCCTTACAAGCAGAATGTCGGCGGTTCGATCCCGTCAGCGCCCACCAGATTCTTACGATGCAGCGGTAGTTCAGTTGGTTAGAATACCGGCCTGTCACGCCGGGGGTCGCGGGTTCGAGCCCCGTCCGCTGCGCCATCCTAAGATGAGAAGCTTGGATTCCTGAGATCTGAGTTTTCAAGATACCAAGACTACATTCCTTGTCGGTCTTGCGTCATTTAAAACAACACTGTTGTTTTCTCAGGGCGCTTAGCTCAGTTGGTAGAGCGTCTGCCTTACAAGCAGAATGTCGGCGGTTCGATCCCGTCAGCGCCCACCATATCTTCTTGCTTCAACTCTATTTATTCCTTAGAATCTGGTTCTATTATAATAATATTAAGATTTCACGACCATGAGAAATCCCTATCAGCGCAAAGCCGCGACCAAATCCCAAAAAACTGCTTTCGATCCTCAACAGCTTTATAAGCAATATATTGAAGCCATTGTTGCCAATGCTGGCATTTTTGCACTCTATCAGGATGGGTGGGCCTTATGTGCCACGCCGACCGGACAACGCGCATTTGCCTGTTGGCAAAGTAAAGGTCTGGCTCGACTGTTGATTAAAGACAATTGGGAAAATTACGAGATTCAGGAAATTGGTCTCAAGGATTTTGTAGAGAAAGTCATTCCCTTTTTACGTCAGGAAAGTACCATTGTTTCGCTTGACCTGACCCCGGAAGGGCAGAATATTCTGGTGGCACCGGAAAAATTATTACTTGATATTAAAAATTATCTGTATCAGATCTATGTGCAAAAGCCGGAACTGTTTAAAAATCCGGATATGCCTTTACCTAGGCAGATCCGTTTAAATTAATTATCTTGTTTTAAACAGTTTATTTATTGGAACAACGAATATTCATTCAGTAGCCAACCACTAATCAAAGCAAAGTATTCGCGTAACCACGAATTATAGCGAACATTCTGGGGTGTGCCGGCACTCAGACTAATCACTTGCTGATAGCCCTGATGTCTGGCAATGGCACGGGCACGAGGGCTATGAAAATCGCTAGTGACAATCGCAATGGGCTCATTTCGATCAATATGCTTCTGCTTTAAGATTGCCTGAGAATATTGCAGGTTCTGTTGGGTACTTCTGCTTTGATCTTCTAGGCTCATGGGGTTTTTGAGCTGCGGATAGTTCGTGTGGATATAACTTTGCATGACTTCAGCTTCGCTCTGTCTCTCCCGGAAATTTCGTCCACCGGTCATAATGATTAAAGTATTCGGATATCGTTCTGCATATTTTGCTGCGGTATCTAGACGATTTTTCAAAATGGGGGAGGGCTGACCCTGATTAATACCACTGCCTAATACTAAAATCGCTGCAGCAGGTCGTGCCGGAATATTCGGGTTGATTGGCATCTGGATATAAGCGAAGAAAGCCGCGACACTGATGATCCAGAATAAAAATCCGCTCCAGAGGCTGTTCCAGAACAAGGTTCTGAATCGGGAATTCTGTTTCCAGCGTTGAATAGATGAAAAAAACAAGGCATACAGGATGAGTGCCACCCCAATGAGGATCGACAGGGCAATAGCAAAATGTCTCTGACCTTGGCTCAGTAACCAGACGCTATTGATACATAGGATCAAGCTAAAGATCAGGCTAAGACTTCGTTTAAGTTGATTGAGCATCCAGGATTCCTTTTTCTTATTCATATTCTTATTATTGCTTTTGCATCTTCAATAAAAACCGGGCCATTAAGCCCGGTTTTTAGCATATCAGGTTATCTTAATATACATCACGGCGATAACGTCCATCCAGACGTAATTGATCTAACATCGTTTCACCGAGAATCTCAATCAGGGCCTGATCCACATCGCTGGCCATGCCATTGATGCTACCACAGACATAAATCACTGCACCTTGAGCAATCCAAGCTTTTAGTTCTTCAGCCTGTTCACGCAGTTTATGGTGTACATAAACTTTTTCCTGCTGGTCGCGCGAGAATGCAAGATCGAGACGTTTCAGGGTTCCCATTTGCAGCCAGGCCTGAATGGTTTCTTCAAAGAAGAAGTCGTGTTTACGCTGACGTTCACCGAAGATCAGCCAGTTCTGGCTATAGTCCTGACGGTTACGCGCACTGAGCAGACTTAATAGTCCGGCAATGCCGGTACCATTACCAATACAGATAATCGGGCGGTTGTCATCAATCAGGTGGAAAGATTCATTGCTGCGAATACGCAGTGCAATGGGCGCATTGAGAGCCGCATGCTGGGTCAGCCAGCCTGAACCCAATCCCAGATTACCACTAGCATCGGTTTGCTGACGTACCACCAGACGTAAAACCTGCTGGCTTGGAATACTGGCAATGGAGTATTCACGTGTTACCAAAACCGGTAATTGCGTGAGGAGCTGATCCAGAGAATCAAAAGGTTCAGCCTGAGTCAGATCACGATCCCAGAGTGCCTGTTCAATATTCTGTTGCATAGAAGGTACTTGTGTACCCGCTGCTATCTGGTGCTTTTGCATAAATGCATCGATACGTTCTTGGCTATTCCCTGGCTGAACCTCGGCAATATCACCTGCTTGCCAGACGGCTTCATGCTCAGGGGTCAGTTCGATATTGAAGGCAGGCGCACCCAGACTACCCGGATTGAGGACTTCACGTTTACTCAAACTCCAGTGATCAAAGGTCTTATCGATACTCATCGCTTGTAGCTCAAGTCGAGTGACTTGTGCCAGTGCATTATTCCATTGCTGGATATGCTCGTTATTGGCATTGTCGACTTCAATTGTATTGAATAGCTGCTGGGCACCATTCTGTTTTAACCACTGATCAATACGGTGACCAAAACTGCAATAACTGTCTGGATATTCCTGAGAACCTAAGGCCAATACCGCATAACTTAAATGACTGAGATCAGCTTGAATAGACAGGATTTTTTTCTCAAAAGAAGAAGCCAGATCCGGTGCTTCGCCCGTGCCATAGGTACTGGCAACAAATAATACCTGTTCAGTTTGCTGTAAATCGGCAAGCGTCAGCTGTTGTACCGGCTTGACGGTTACCGGTTGACGCGCTTCCTGCAGGGCAGTTGCTGTACGCCAAGCCAGCTGCTCAGAAACCCCTGTTTGTGACGCATACGCGATGAGCCACGGTTTGGAATTTTCATCTAGGTTTACTAAAGTCGCACCCTGACGTGCTGCCAGCGTTAAGCGTTTCTGTTTGCGACGTTTCAGATAGAGCATCCAGCCGGTCACAAAGAACAACGGCATCAACAAGGCTGCGACCATGGCAAAGAACTGGTAGATCGGGCCGAAGAAGCTGCCACGATGCACCGGTAACATGCTGCTCATGATCTTTTCATTGAGCTTTTTATCTTCATACAGCTCAACTTTGGTAAATTCAGCTGTCTGGTAATTATAAGTGGCACTGTTTCGTGCACGTTCATGCTGAACGATTGGATCGACAAAGCTCAGTTGCATTTCACCATCCGGTTTTTTCGGAAGGTTAAACGTTACAGTAGAATACTTATCTGAAAATTCAGTGTTAAAGCCAATCCAGCTCTGGTCCAATGCACGGACAGTAGCTTCAGCGCTGAGACCTTCGCGGCCTTCACGACCAGCACCGCGTTCGCCACCCTGACGGCCTTCACCTCGTGCTTCACCTTCAGCACGTGGGCCACGTTCGCCGCCTGGACGTCCTTCACCACGGTTATTGCCGGCATTGGCCTGCATTTCCGGTTGCGGGCGTTCCACACCCAGCACTTTAAACATGCCATTGCGCCACCAGTCATAAGACCAGTACAGACCGGTACAGGCCAGAATCAAGTAGAAAATTACCACCCAGGTTCCCACAACAGCATGCAGATCCCAGATAAAATTACGGCCTTTCAGTTGAGGTTTTACAAAAAACCATTGCTTGATCGAATGACGTTTCGGCCAGCGCAGGTACAGACCTGACAAGACAAAAAAGATCAGCATCAGGGTACAGGCACCGGTAATCTGCTTACCTACTGGACCAACCGTCAAATTACGATGCAGTTGCTGAACAAACTGGAAAAATTCCCGACCCTTAATTTCTGGCAAGACTTCCGCAGTATACGGGTTGATCATGATGTTCTGACCACGCCGTGCCCCTTCTTTGGCAACATTCACGGTACTCGAAGCACTCGGATCTTGTGCCACGGTAATACTGTTGATCTTCATGTCAGGCGCAGTACGGTTAAAGTGCTGATACAGTTCGGCAGGCGTGAGTTTGTCACGTTGCTGAACCTGAACCGTATAACTGTCGCTATTCATCCATTTTAATATTTGTTGTTCATAGGAATAGATTGCGCCAGTGACCCCCATTATCGAGAGGATTAAACCTGCTGTAATCCCCAGAAACCAGTGGATTTGGAAAAATGTCTTTTTAAACATGGTCGTCAGATTAAGGGTGAGATCTATAAAAGTGGCAAAATTATAACTGAAGTTTGAGCCCGAATTATAGGTGTTGAGGATAATATTTATTCTCATTATCATTTATTGTTTTGAGATTAAAAAAACCTCCATGCCGGGGCAGGAGGTTTTTCACTGAAGAAAGAACAGTTTAGATTTGTTTTGCTGCGCCGACTTCGGCTTCCAGATGCTTGCGAATCGTGGCGAAAGAGAAGTTTTTGCTGTCCAGACGTTTCGGCAGGATATACGCACCTTGCTGGCCTTTTACTTTGAAATTGACCAACATGAATTCTGGTGTGTTGTACCATTCATAGATGTCTTTCCAGCTAATCGCGCCAACACCTTCTTGCATGCCCATTTTCTGGCGCATCACGATGCCATGTGGTTGTACGCCCAGGCGAACACCCTTGATTTCCTGTACCGGAAACTCATTCATCTTGCGTTTAACATACCATTCCAGACCAAAGGTACGGATCAGGTAATACAACACTACACAGACAATGGCCACCCAGCAGAAGACGGTAGAATAGTTCTTCAGGAGCAGAATGCCCAGAATAGAAAGTGCAACAACAGCACCCATGATCAGCCATGCTTTCATGCCAATTTTATTGGTACTACGCCAGATCACCAGCTGAGCATGACGCTGCTCGGCTTCTGAAATTTCATAGTTCACAGGCTGTAGGGTATAAGCGTATAAATTTTTCGCGGTCATAATGAAATTAGCAGATTTTAAACTGTAAAAAGTTTAGCACTAATTGTACCAATTCAGTGAGTATATTGTTCCAAAATCAGCCAAATTATAATGAACCTAATTCAGTTGCCTGTTCATCACGCTCATGACTCAAACTTTGTTTCAGTTGGCTCAACTGCTTTAAAATGCTGAACATTAAAGACAGTTGCTGCAAAATGATCAGGGATTTCTGATCTTGCTCCTGATCTTGAGCCAGGCGCTGGCGAATATGGGCAATCATATTTTGCGCACTTAAATCGGGCATTTCATCTCTTAGCAATGCACCACGAATGTTCTCAAGTGCTTTGTCCAGTAAATTCAGAATGTCCTGATCTTCAATTTTTTCCCGGTGTGCGCCCAGTGCAGCAATATAACTGATAAAAGTATGGTTCAGACAAAGGAACTCAAAGGCTAGCGATTTTTGTACCGGATCAATATCCGGTTCAGTGGCCAGTGTCGAAATTAGTGAAGCCACCTCGGCATCGGTATTATGGGCCGCACGGCGCACAATCCGATATTTCAGGCCATTATTACGTCCTGATTTATACTGCTCGATTACTTCACTCAAATAATCTGCTTCTGCCTGCAAGCTGCGTTTGATACTGCGCGGCAAACGCCGGAACTTCCAGTCTGGAAAAATAAAACTGACGCCGAACCAGGCAATCGCACAGCCAATCAAGGTGTCGATCATACGCGGGATGGCCGCGGCATAGCCCATACCGTCCAGGTTGAAGTTGATCAGGGCTAAAATCGTGATAAAGGCGGTGGCTTGGGCATACTGTTTACTGCGTAATTCAAAGAACAGAATCCCGCTCAATACCAGAAGTAATAATTGTCCTTCGATGGAAGGCACAAAATACAGAATGGCATAACCGAGAATAATACCGACCAACGTACCGACAATACGCAGACGTAAACGCCGTTTGGTGGCGTTAAAGTTCGGCTGGCTGACAAAGAGTGCGGTCAATAAAATCCAGTAACCATATTCAATATTGCTGACCTGTACAAAAATATAGCTGATCAGCAGCACAATCGACAGGCGAATGGCATGCCGGAACAGCACCGACTCCGGTGTCAAATGTTGCTTAATTCGAATCTTGATGTCATCCCAGCCTTTCAGGTCATCATCTCTGAGCTGGTTTTCGATATGTTTGAAACGCTCAGACTTAATACTTTGTTCGGTTTCCAGATTGCGTAACTGGGCATCAATCGATTTCAGGTTTTGAAACAACGCAAAAAGGGCGCTAATCCAGACCTGATCATACTGCTGCTCCTGACGTAACTTATCCAGAGACTGTCTCAGGTTGTCAAATGCATGCTTGAAGCGCTGATTATGCACATAAGGTTTGCGCAGCAGCAAACTTTCACTCAGATCCTTACAGGCTTTGCCCTGAATTGACATGATGCGCTGGAAGCGGAACAGGATATCGCTATGCTGGAAAATCTTGGCCAGTTTCTGATAATCAATATGCGCTGAATCGGCACGTTCATGAATATCCTGCGCCACAAAATAATATTGCAGGCTGCGACGGGTGTCTTTTTGCCCCCGGTCACCTTTCAGGCGAGTCAAAAGGGCAGTTTTCATCTCATTAAAAATCGCAATCAGTTTCCCATTTTCAAGCGAGAGTTCAATCATGCTTTGCTGATAGCTTTTCGGGGTCATGTCCACATCAAACAGATTGGACTTGGCATATAAAAAGTCACCGAGAGCAGAATAGGAAATGGCAAGCTTGTCTTGCGCCAGTCGGGCAGGGAAAATCAGGAAACTGATGGTCGACAGCAGACCGTACCACATCGCGCCGATGACCAATAAACCAGCCTGTTTATACCATTCATCAAACAGCTCTACCCCGAGCATGGAATAAACGGAAATCACCAGACAGCCGTAGGAAATCGTGGCATAGCGTCGCCCTAGTGAACCCAGCAAAATCAGGGCAATACAGGACACAATTAAGGCCAAGGCAAATAGCAGGGGATAAGGAAAGAGCAGATATACGCCCACTGCGGTAATAAAGAAGCCAATGTAGGTATACAGCAGATTTAAAATCCGCACCGAAAAGCGGTCATCAATATCACTTAAACCGGCTGCGACCACCCCTAAAGTCAATGGGATCGTCATCAATTGTTGTCCCATAAAATAGGGAACAAAGGCGGTACCTGCAAATGCCGTCATCATGCGCAGGTTATACATCAAGGTCGTGTTATAGGTGGTTTGCTTGAGACGAGTGAGCCAAGATTTCAAAGGTCGTCCTTTATACTGCAGTTTTAGAGCTGAATCTGAATAGGCTAATGAAAATAGTATATTTATAAATCTTCATTTCAGGCTAAATCATACTATGCACTGTGTTAATTTGTCTGCATATTAGCGCTTTAAATCTTCATGCTTATGACATCGAATAAAATAGTACAACAACCTTATGCCATGTCCTGGATTGTTTTGCTGGCGACCTTAAGTGCACTCGGGCCTTTATCCATTGATATGTATCTTTCGGCCTTACCGGCTATGGCAGCAGATTTTGGTGTCAGTACCCAAATGGTTTCCAATAGTTTGCCGGCTTATTTCTTCGGTCTGGCGATCGGGCAACTGATTTATGGTCCGATCAGTGACCGGATTGGACGTAAACCGCCACTGTATTTTGGGCTGTGTTTATACATTGTGGCAAGTTTGCTGTGTGTCTTTGCGCAGGATGAATGGAGCCTGATCGCTGCACGAATTCTGCAAGCTCTCGGTGGCTGTGTCGGGGTGGTCATGGCACGCGCTGCAATTCGCGATCGTCTGGATATGCATTCAGCAGCTCAGGCCTTTGCCAGCATGATGATTGTGACTGCGATTGCGCCAATCATCGCCCCGAGTCTGGGGGCCTGGGTGTTGATTTTTTATGAATGGAACATGATCTTTTTGGTGCTGATGGGCTGTGGTCTGTTGAGTCTGGCCTGTGTACATTTTCTATTTAAAGAAACCCTGGAGCCAGAACGCCGTCTCAAGCTGAACTTTCAACAGGTTATAAGTTTGTACCGGTGCATTTTTCAAGATCCCAGCTTTCGACGCCCGCTCTATGCCGGCTGTTTTTCCGGTGCGGTGATGTTCTGTTATATCAGTGCTTCTTCGACTATTCTGATGGATCGTTATCAACTGACCGAGCAGCAGTTTGCTTATGCCTTTGGTGCCAATGCTTTCGGCATCATGCTGTTTTCGACCTTGAATAAACGTCTGGCTGGACGATTCTCGATATTGCAGCGCCTGAAAATCGGCACCTGCCTGCAGTTTGCCGGTGTATTAGGGTTAATCTTGCTGGGCTGTCTGGACGTCGATTCTGTGCTCTGGGTGTTGTTAGGCATGTTTATTGTGGTGGCATCTATCGGGTTTACTGGTCCGAATGCCATGGCTTTGGCAATGGCTGAACAGGGCGAGCGGGCAGGAACTGCCAGTGCGATTATGGGCAGTATGCAATTTGTCTGTGGCTTATTGGGCGGTGTATTACTGAATTTTCTGATCTGGCATGCCTTATTAAATATGGCATTGATCATGCTGTTTTTTGTAGGTATTTCCGCTTGGGCGATTTTTAAAATCAAGATGCCAATCTTGAAAAATGCATAGATGCTGGGCGTTCTCTAATATATTAAAAATGCTGGATTGAGCAGAGGGCTAAGCAAGTTGGCTTAGCCCTGCTTGCATCACTCATCGATAAACACTGCAAATTCCTCTACGGGAACGCGCGGGGTGATAAAGCTGTTAATAATCTGCTCTGGATCGGCATAACCCAGTGCCATACCGCAGACCAGCTCTTCATCACCAGGTGCGCCGACCAGATCAAGCACGATCGGGTGAAAGTGATTCCAGGCTGCCTGCGGGCAAGTGTCCAGGCCACGGGCTTTTGCTGCCAGCATGACATTCTGGATCATCATGGAAACATCCATTTTGGAACCAATCGCCAAAGAACGATGGACGGTAAAGAACAGGCCGACAGGCGCATCAAATAATTCAAAATTACGCAGCTGCTGACGCGCCATTTTTTCCTTTTCGCCTTTCTGAATATTCAGCAAGCCATATAAACCCCAGCCATTTTCACGACGACGTTCAATAAATGGCGAGATCCATTGTTCAGGATAATAGGCAAAAGTTTCCTGATACTGCTGCGACAATTCCGGATTTGCATAGATTTGCATTTGTGCCTGACAAACCTGCTGCACGAGTTCATCACGCTTTTTACCTGTTACCACATACACTTTCCAGGGTTGGGTATTGGTTCCTGAGGGTGCGCGGCTGGCCACCGCCAGAATCTCTTTTAAGGTGTCTGTACTAACGGGGGTATTTAAAAAAGCACGCACTGAATGGCGAGAAGTGATGGTGTGATCTACAGCATGAACAAGATTTTGATCCATTATGGGGTCCAGTCGAATATCCTTATTGAGTTTGCAATGACTATAAACTAAACAAACAGAAGGGGGGATAGGAAAATTTAATTCTTCGCCAGCTGAAAAAAACAATTTATCAGCAAAATGACTTGAATAATGAAATTTCGCATTCTTTTAGCTGAGCATAAATCGCCTAAGTGATAGCAATGGATTTAGTCATAAAGTTGGTCTTTGATTTAAAAAATGGCTTAAAACCCAAGTGCTTGAACCATTCAACAATAACAATTTCAAACAGAGAACTGGTTTATTTTGACTGAAAATCAAGATAATTTAATTTCAAGATCCCTGTTTCATTCCGTGTCGAGTAAAAGATTAATATTTTTTTTGAATTAAAATATAGATTAATCTTCATATAAAAATGAGAATTTATAATTATTTTTTATAGGTAAATTAACTATTGCTAATAAAAAGAAATAAAACTTGATACAAAGAAACAGCATAATGTACGACTTTTCATCTTAATTCATGCATTTTGTGATTAAGATCTGTTTTAAATAACGCGATTCCAGATGGCTTGAATGAAGTCTTTAGGTTGAAAGCACTCATCAAGCACTGAATGTTTTTTTGAGCTTAAAACACAGTTTTTTTACCAGCATGCGCGTCTGTTAGAAAAATGTCTGCAATTTTCCAACAGACTGAGTATCGGAATAGAAAAGGTGTTGCTTTTATAAATCTCTCATTTGTTGAATATGATCGTGATGATGATATTCATAAGTTTGAAAGAGATGATAAATCGGTTTGTTTTTCTAAAGGTAATAGATCAAATCAGGATATTTCCAGATGAACATCTAATGAGCGAGCTAGAGATCTAGCGCACTCCATGACTTTTAGAAAAATAAAAAATACAAAATCATCTTGGGCAAAAAATTATGGATTTTACTTTTAATGCATTTTATACCTTGATTGCCGCAGTCATTGTTCTGTTACTCGGCCGATTCTTGGTTAATAAAATCGATTTTTTAAGACGTTACAATATTCCTGAACCGGTTGCGGGCGGTTTGGTTGCGGCGATCATCTCATTGCTGGTGCATTCATTGTGGGGATATAGCATCACCACCAGTGCAGAATTACAAACCAGCTTTATGCTGATTTTCTTTGCTTCGATTGGTCTGAGTGCCAACTTTTCCAAGTTGCGTGAAGGTGGGATCGGTCTGGTTATTTTCCTGTTTGCTGTTTCGGCTTTCATTATTTTGCAAAATGCGGTCGGCATGAGTCTGGCAACATTATTGGGTATTGACCCATTGATTGGCCTGATTGCAGGCTCAGTTACCTTAACCGGTGGTCATGGTACTGCGGGTGCATGGGGGGAAATTTTTGAAGTTGAACATGGTATTCAAGGTGCTTTGGCACTAGGTATGGCCAGTGCGACTTTTGGATTGATTATCGGCGGTATTATTGGCGGACCTTTAGCCAAGTTGCTGATCAACCGTTATAACCTGGCGACTGCGCGTACCGATCAGCAAATTGAAACGCGTGACAATACGCCAATGGACAGCACCACCAGCGAATATGTACCGTTTGAATATCCGCATCAGGTGCGTTTAATTACCGCTGATAATGCAATCACGACCTTGGGTCTATTTGCAGGCTGTTTGGCTTTTGCAGAGTTTATGACGGGTTTCAGTAAAGGTACTGCATTTGAACTGCCAACATTTGTCTGGGCATTGGCGGGTGGTGTCATCCTGCGTAATGTACTGGAAGGTGTTTTCAAAGTTCAGATTTTCGATCGCGCGATTGATGTGTTCGGTAATGCTTCATTGTCGCTGTACTTGGCGATGGCATTGTTATCATTGAAATTATGGCAATTGGCTGACCTTGCAGGACCACTGATGGTAATTCTGGGTGCACAGACCATCACCATGGCTTTGTATGCCGGTTTTGTAACTTTCCGCATCATGGGTAAAAACTACGATGCTGCGGTACTTGCAGCAGGGCATTGTGGTTTCGGTATGGGCGCAACGCCAACAGCGGTTGCCAATATGCAGGCGATTACCAATATGTATGGTGCGTCGCATAAGGCCTTCCTGATTGTTCCATTATGTGGTGCGTTCTTCGTTGACTTAATCAATGCTACTGTTATTCAGATGATTTTGAAGTTTTTTGCATAATTTTTATGCCTGATACGATGAGTCATAGGCTCATAAGGATGTGACATGAATGATCAGTTAAATGAAACCTTACTCGGCTGGATTAATGCCCTGAATGGCCCTTTATGGGATTTTCTGGTGATGTTTCTGGTCGCAGTCGGTATTTTATACACGATCATGACGGGTGCAGTACAAATTCGTTTGTTCTGGCACAGCATGAAAGTCATGAAAAATAGCCGTGGCAAGGTTCAGGATACGCACGGCATTACCCCGTTTCAGGCCTTTGTCACTGGACTGGCAAGCCGGGTCGGGGTGGGCAATGTCGCGGGTGTTGCCATTGCGATTGCAATTGGTGGCCCCGGTGCCGTTTTCTGGATGTGGTTTACTGCCTTTCTGGGCATGAGTTCTGCTTTTGTTGAATCCTCTTTGGCCCAGTTGTTTAAGGTGCGAGATAACAAAAACCAGCAATTCCGTGGTGGACCAGCTTATTACATTACCCAAGGCCTGAAACAGAAATGGCTCGGGATTGTCTTTGCGATTGCATTGATCACGACTTATGGTTTTGTCTTCAATGCAGTTCAGGCCAATGCCATTACCGGAGCAACCTCTCATGCCTGGGGCTGGGATCAGGCGAACCTGATTCTGCCATTAGGCGGCCTGAATCTGGAAATTTCCTGGGTCGGATTGTTTCTGGTCTTGATGACTGCGGTGATCATTTTTGGCGGGATTAAACGGATTGCGAAAGTTGCGGAAAGCTTTGTGCCGTTTATGGCTGTGCTTTATCTGGCTGTGGCTTTGTATATTGCGGTCATCAATTACGATTTGCTCCCATCCATCTTCCAGCTCATTTTCAGTAAAGCCTTTGAATTTGAAGCCGCCGCTGGTGGATTCTTTGGCGCCATGGTATCTATGGCGATGATGATGGGCATCAAGCGTGGTCTGTTCTCTAACGAGGCAGGGATGGGTTCGGCACCGAATGCTGCTGCAGCTTCCGATGTCAAACATCCGGTCAACCAGGGTCTGGTACAGATGCTCGGAGTATTTGTAGATACCTTTGTGGTGTGTTCATGTACCGCGATTATTATTCTGGTTTCGGGTCTGTATGAAAATGCAGGCTTTGAAGGCGTGACCTTGACCCAGATGGCGCTTGAAAGCCAGATTGGTGCTTGGGGTGATGACTTCTTGGCTTTGATTCTGTTCCTGTTTGCCTATTCTTCGATTATTGGTAACTATGCCTATGCCGAAGGAAACGTCCAGTTCATCAATAACAATAGTCGGGTGATGTTGATTTTCCGCTTATTTGTATTGGTCATGGTGTATTTCGGTTCTATCGCCAGTGTGCCATTGATCTGGAATATGGCAGATCTGTTCATGGGCGTGATGGCAAGTATCAACTTGATTGCGATCCTGTTGCTGATGCCATTCCTGCTGATGCTACTCAAAGACTATACCGGTCAGTTGAAGCGTGGTGTGAAAGAGCCTGAATTTAAACTGGATAACCATCCTAAATTTAAAGACAAGGTCAAATCAGATATCTGGTAAGACTTGAAGTAAAAAGCCCCGATCATTCGGGGCTTTTTTGTGCCAAAGTTTTCTTTAGAAGAAATTTAAATAACTTTGATAAAGCACAAAGCCCAAAATCAGGCTGAACCAGACCGGTAGTTTTGAGCGTAGCAGGGCAATCATCACCGCGACAAAAACCAGGTCGGAGCCATAACTAAAATAACGTTGTGAAAGATCCAGCAATAAATACAGCAATAGCCCCACCACCGCAGCATTGATGCCCATCACCGCCTGATGAATATGGCGCTGCTGCATCAACCATGACCAGTAGGGCAAGGTAGCAAAGATCAGAAAAAATGAAGGTAAAAAGATTGCACAGGTTGCTAACAGTGTATTTAGGCAGACATAAGGCGTCCAAGGCAGCAAAGCACCAATATAACTGGCAAAACTGAATAAAGGTCCAGGCATGAGCTGGGCAAATGCATAGCCAAGATCAAAAGATTGGGCACTGACTAAACCGGTTGTGACAAAGTCCTGATATAGCAAAGGCAGAATCACATGACCACCACCAAATACCAATGAACCGGTTTGATAGAAATTGGAAAAAAATTGCAGCTCCGATTCACCCCATAATTTGCCTGCTAAGGGCAGCAGCAAAAATGGCAAGATAAATGCTAGCAGCCAATAGGGTGCAGCGGCAGATCGAATATATGGCGAGCTGATTGCCGTTTTGTTAATTTCTTTGGGTTTCGAATCTGATTGGGAAAAATATCCAGCCAAGAGTCCACAGATTGCGCCCAGTATAATGACCAGAATCTGGTTAAAACTTACTGAAACGACTATCAGTAATGCGACAGAGAGGATTAAGACAGCGTATTGCCAAACCGTTTTACAGAAGCTTCTCAGCATTTGCCAGAATGCCCAGGCGATTACAGAAAATACAATTAACTGGATGGTATGAAAGCTGTTTGAGTTTAAAATATGAAAATAGCTTTGACCCAAGAGCGCCACCAAGGTCATCAGAATCATTGAGGGCAGGGTAAAACCCAACCATGCGATCACGGCACCAGTATAGCCCCGTTGCAGATAACCGATCGACAGCCCCACCTGACTGCTGCTCGGCCCGGGTAAAAGTTGCGCCAAAGCGACCAGTTGACTGTACTGGGTGTCATTCAACCATTGCAGTTGGGTCACAAATTTTCGGTGAAAAAACACCAGATGCGCCGCTGGACCACCAAATGAAATGCAGCCCAGTTGCAGGAAAATCAGGAAAATCCGATACAGTAAGATTGAAGACATACAGTTATGGGGAAAAATGAAGGTAAAGTAGCTGAACTGTATGACAGTTTTACGAAATTCTACAGACTATTTATGCATGTGTTTATACACTATGCTGCTTTAGATTAATGAGGACATTCTCTGCATGCAGAAATATGTGTTGAGTATGGTGATACTGGGTACATTTGGCCTAAGTGCTTGCCAAACGACCCCAATGACAGCCCAAGCGGCGACCAGTCATCTACAACCTGCTGCACAACGCGGAGAAGCTCAGGCACGTCCAAATCAAATTGATTTTCAAAAGATCAAGCAAACCCAACAGCGTCCGGTAGTTGCTTTAGTCCTAGGCAGTGGCGGTGCTCGTGGCTATGCGCATATTGGTGCGCTGGAAGTACTGGAACAGGCGGGTATTCAACCAGATTTTATTGTCGGAACCAGTGCGGGCAGCATTGTGGGATCCATTTATGCAAGTGGTAAACCGGCGATTGAACTGCGCAATATTGCCCTCAGCATGCGACCGAATGATGTCCGTGATATCAAACTAGCCAGAAAAGGCTTTTTTGATGGCAAGAAAGTTGAAGATTATGTCAATTTGCAGGTCGATCAAACCCCGCTTGAAGCCATGAAAATCCCAATGTTTGTGGTAGCAACCGCGCTGAAAGAAGGCAAGAAAGTCGTCTTTAACTATGGCAATACCGGACAGGCGGTACGTGCTTCAGTCTCGATTCCGAGTATGTTTATTCCGACCATCATTCAAGGTAAAGAATATGTAGATGGTGGTCTAGTCAGTCCGGTGCCGGTCGATGTGGCACGTGAGTTGGGAGCCGACATTGTGATTGCGGTAGATATTCTGGCACAACCCATTCACACGGAAACCAGCAATGTCTGGGGACTGTTTAACCAGAACATCAATATTATGCAGCAACATCTGGCGCATGAAGAATTAAAGCATGCAGATGTGGTGATTCAGCCGGATTTACGCGAAAAAGGCCATATCTTTGATGTCCGTGGCAGGGAACTCACCATGCAGGCTGGTGCCGAGGCGACCCAGTTAAAGTTGATGGAAATTTCACAAGCCTACCAAAAACATGATTATGCTCAAGGACATCGCATTCCACAGTTTGTGGTACATGAACATCAAGCTCAATAAATCTTTTTTTTGAAATTTCTGTTTATCCCTATATCGCAGTATAGGGATATTCACTCAAAAGGATAACGGATCATCGGCTGTAACGCTTAACTGATTGTTATAAAAGATAAGATGATTGCCTATGTGTATCAGTCAGTCGGAATTATCGCAAAAGATAAAATTAATTTTAAATATAACAAATTGAATTATAAGTATATTGTTTTAAATAATAAGCCTTATTCGTCTTAAATTAAAATTTTAATATTATTATTCGTATACTTAAGTTGATCAAATATTCAAAAGCATCGATGTTCATGCCAGAATGCAGTTTGAAAAGATCACTACACAGATGTAGACATCATGATGCATATTAAAATTGGACAGCAGGTCAAACTGGCACAATTCGAACACTATATTTTTACAGTGACCGCGACCCATCAGGATGGTTCTTTTACCGTTGAAACGACCTTGGATGGTCAACAAATTTTAAGTTATCAGAACGTGGCGCAGGAAATGCTCAGACCCGTGATGCTTTAAATCACGCAGAGCCTTTTTATTTTCCTGAATTATTTTTGTTCAGAGCTTAAAACAGTGAAAAATTCTCAGTTGCTATGTAATCAGCCCCAGATAAATAAGTGTTGATTTATTGGCACTTAACTTTCTAACTGAGATTTTAAGCAATTAAATATATTTTTTTCTGTATGAATACATTTTCTATATCAATAATTGTGATGCTTCATTTGCCGAATTGAACATTTTATTCATGTTAAAAACGCTATAATAATAAACGATAACCTTGTCATTCAAAGAGTTCAAAGAAAACGATGGCCCCTTTAGATCAAATTGCAGCAGTGTCGGATGACCAGTCAGAGTTAACGATGTCAGTTCTCATGACGCCAGATATGGCAAATTTTTCAGGAAATGTTCATGGTGGAACCATTCTGAAATTATTGGATCAGGTGGCGTATGCGTGTGCAAGTCGCTATTCGGGTAGTTATGTCGTGACCTTATCTGTAGACAAGGTGAATTTTAAAGAGCCAATTCACGTCGGTGAATTGGTTACATTCCTAGCCAGTGTGAATCATGTTGGCCGTACCTCGATGGAAATCGGGATTCGTGTAGAAGCCCAGAATATTCAAAAGAGAACGGTACGTCATACCAATAGCTGCTATTTCACCATGGTCGCGGTGGATGAAAATGGTAAACCAAAACAGATTCCAGCTTTAAACCTGGACAATGACTGGAAACGATGCCGTTTTGAAGCAGCAGAACAGCGTAAAGTCGCGCGTTTGCAAGAAAATCATCATCCTTCATGCAGCATTTATAAAAAGACCGCACAGAGTTAAGTTAAATCGTGATTGAGAAAAGACCTTCATTTGAAGGTCTTTTTTTTCGTCAATTTCAGTTTTTTGCTGGAGCTTTGCCCTTTTTTACCCTAATATAAAACGATACGTATCGTTTCGATTTTTGGATTTTAAAAGTTAAGTAGAAAAATATGAGCAGTGACGAAAAAATTTCCCGGCGACAGCAATGCATTTTACAGGCAGTCGCAGATGCGCTAGAAGAATGTGAATATCATCAGTTAACCATTGAAGATGTGGCGGCACGTGCCGGCGTCGGCAAGTCCACGATTTATCGCTGGTGGAAACATAAATCGGAACTGGTACTGGACACTTTCAAGCAACATACGGCTTTGGTATTTGAACTGGATGCCTCTAAAAGCCTGAAAAGTAATCTTATTCAACAACTCGGTTCTTTATCTCAGGCACTGAATCATCCGGTGGGGCGGGCTTTGTTGGTGGTGATTGCCAATCACCGTGAACTGGCAGGTGAGTTCTTTCAGCAATATCTCTTGCCACGTCGGCAACAGACCCATCAACTGGTTCAGCAAGCGATTGAACGCGGAGAAATCCGCGCTGATTATCCTTTTGATTTGATGCTGGATACCTTATACGGCCCGATTCATTACCAGATCATTTTTTTCAACCGGATTCCAGATGAACACTATATCCAGAATCTGGTCGAGTTGGCCTTGCATCCGGTCACTGTTCAAGCCTGAGTTTGTGCTATTTCCCTACAAATTTTAAGAGTTGGTGATTATGTCAGTTAGCGCTGAGCGGTTATGGAATCGCTCATTTATCTTGTGCTTATTCAATAATTTTTTCCTGTTTGTTTATTATTTTGCCTTACTGACCATCTTGCCGATTTACATCATGAAAGATCTGGGCGGTTCGGTAAAAGAAGCGGGTCTGGCGCTGACGCTATTTTTGGCCTCTTCGATTGCGGTTCGGCCATTTTCCGGCATGATCATCGAAAAGCTCGGCAAGAAAATCTCGATGCGCGGTGCAGGCGTGATTTTTGCCTTATTTTCCTTTAGTTATTTGCTGGTAGATAGCATGTGGTCGCTGTTGCTGGTGCGTTTTTTACATGGTATATGGTTCAGTATTCTGACCACGGTGGCAGTACCCGTCGCTAATGAATTTATTCCTGAACAGCGCAAAGGTGAGGGCATGGGCTATTTCGTCATGTCGACCAATCTGGGTGTGGTTTTTGGGCCCTTGCTGGCATTGACCGTAATTCAGTTCACCAGCTTCAAAGTCTTATTTGGCATTCTTGCCGTTATCATTTCTTTGGGGCTCATTTTCTGTTGGATGCTCAAAATCACAGAGTTACCAAAACCTGAAGCTATAAGCACAGAAAAAACCAGCTTGAGCTTGCAGGATATTCTGGAAGTCAAAGTTCTGGCGGTAAGTTTTGTGGCTTTACTAACCGCTTTTGCCTACTCGGGCATCATGAGTTTTATTACTGCATTTAGTGAAACCAAGCAGCTTTTGGGCTATACCAGCGTATTCTTTATTGTATTTGCAGCATCCATGTTGCTGGTCAGACCTTGGGTTGGAAAGATTTATGACCGTAAGGGACCCAGTGCGGTGATTTATCCTTCATTTATTTTCTTTGCCATTGGTCTGGTGATTGTCAGTCTGATTTCCAATCAATGGATATTATGGTTGTCGGCAGTGTTTATTGGCATCGGTTATGGTTCACTATTCCCATGTTTGCAGACCTTGGCCATTCAGTCGGTCGACAAACAGCGTATGGGACATGCGATTTCAACCTTCTTTACCCTGTTTGATCTGGGTTTAGCGATCGGTTCCGTGGCAATGGGAGTATTGATTGCCTATTGGGGCTTTGAAACTACTTATGTTTTGAGTGCCGCACTCGTCATTGTGACGATATTGGTTTATCGTCAGTATGTTGCCAAAAAGCAAAATAAGCGCCCGGCAAGTTTGGAGTTATAAAATGGAATTAAGGCATTTACGTTATTTCGTTACGGTGGCGCAGGAACTGAACTTTACCCGTGCCGCGGAAAAATTAAATACGGTACAGCCTTCATTGAGCCAGCAAATCAAGGATCTGGAACGTGAGGTTGGCGTACAGTTGCTAGAGCGGAATAACCGTAAGGTCGGGCTAACTGAAGCTGGACAGGCGTTTTTAAAAGAAGCTTTACTGAGTCTTGAGCATGCAGAGCGCGCCATTCAGACTGCCAGACAGATCGCCAATGCGCAGCAGGACCAGCTGAATATCGGTTTTGTCCCGGTCGCGGAAATGAAAGTCTTTCCTTATATCATGCCGAATATCCGCGCGCATTTTCCTGAACTGAAAGCACAGTTTCACAGTCTGACCGATGCAGAACAGTTTAGTGCTTTAAGAAATGGACAGATTGACATTGCCTTTACCCGATATCCAGGGCAGTTGAGTGAGTTTGATTCGATCCGCATTTTTGATGAGCCTCTAACCCTGATCGTGCCGAAAGATTCCCCGGCTGCGGCCTTGTCCTATGTCAGTATCAAGAGTTTTGAAAATCAGGACTTTGTGATTAGTGGTGAGCAGTCCTCACCGCAACTGCATAAGCTGATTCAGGATTTTTTTAAACAGTCCAAATTAAAAGTGAATGTGGTGCAGTATTCCACCAATATTCTGCTCAATGTCAATCTGGTGGGAATGGGCGTGGGCTGGAGTCTGGTGCCAGCCTATGTGATTCCATTGCTCGGCGATAATATTGTGGTGAAAAAGACCCTAGAACCGTTACCGATGATTGGACTGTATGCCAATTATCGCAAGGATCAAAAACATGTGGTGATTGATCTGATTTTGAAAGTATTAAAAGAAAAGTTTTGTGTGGATCTTTTTTAATATTTAAACCTTCAATCTGCCCATCTAAAAAGCCGTGCGACAGAAATGATCTGTAGCACATCCTTTTAAATCGGGACTGCAAATCACTTTATACTGAACCTCTAACAATAAAAACCGGTTGAAGCAGGATGATGAAGCTCTATAACAACCCACAATCACGTGGCTTGACCTTGTTGCCTTTGCTGAAAGAATTGCAGATTGAAGATCAGATTGAGCAGGTGGAAGTTGCCTATGAGCATATGCATCAGCAGGCGTATACACGGATCAATCCGATGGAAAAAGTTCCCTGTCTGGTGGATCAAGGCGTCATTATTTCAGAAATGGCCGCCATTTTTATCTATCTGGCAGATAAATATCGTGACAAAGGATTGGCACCTGCTTTGGATGATCCGAAGCGTGGGGCGTATTTAAAATGGATGTTTTTCTGTCATGGACCCTTCACCGAATATATCGATATAAAAAATTTGCAGGTGTCGCCAGAAAATATTGAAAAGAACCGGAGAAGTTTAAGTTTTGGGAATGAAGTAGCCGTATTTGATTTTCTGCAACAGGGCATCGGGCAGGCTAGTCCTTATCTGTTGGGTGAAAAAGTCTCGGCGGCGGATCTCTATGTGGCTTACTGTTTGATCTTCGCCATATCTGCGAAAATTTTACCGCCATTTGACGAGTTCAGGCCCTTCCTGCAGCAGATGGCTCGCCGTGATTCCCTGAAAGATATTCCGTGGTTTCAGGAATACCGAGTCTAATTCCTCGGTCTATATATTGTCCGGGATATCTAAAAACAATAAAAAAACCACGCCGAAGCGTGGTGAAAGGTGACCCTAATATTATTTCAGGTAAAGCTTTTTAAACAGTTGCTGGCTGGTGCTTTCCATCGATTGAGGAATGGCCAGGGCAGCCACGAAACGGTCAGGACGTAAGATCACAACGGATTCAGACGTGTTGCCAAACCACGAGCGGATATCTGTGCCGATATCACCAATAGTGATGACATCTTCATACTCTTTGCGCTGGCTATTTTGCAATTGCACCGCAGGAATTACCTGAATGAATTTCACGCCGAGCGTTTTCCACTGTTGCAACGTATCTGGGCTCAGACCCCATTTCGGATCGACACCCCAGGCAATAATCGCAAAATCATTACCGATCATTTCATCCAGTAATACGGTTTCACCTGAAGCCAGCTGAACCTGAGGCTGGATAAACATCTTGCCAACCGGAGAGTTCTTGGCTCCGTTACTTAAAAGTGCGCCGTCATGATATTTCGGCATCGGCTTGAAACGCATTTCCAGCAGATACTGCTTGATCGGTTTGATATAGTTCAGGGCATAGGCAATGCCGTCACGAACAAAACCTTGCCATTTTTTCGGTGGTGCCAATACGTGACCTGCCATCACCGACAGGTCAATCATCGCCTTGGCATGGTCTTTACGTTCGATCTGATAAGAATCTAAAAGTGCTGGGCCAGCTTTGCCTTGAATAATCAGTGCCATTTTCTAGGCCAGGTTAAAGGCATCACGCATACCGCTGTTATAACCCTGACCTTGCCATACCGGCATAATGTGCGCTGCATCACCGGCAAGTAAAATACGGTCGACACGGAACTTGTCGGCAATACGAGCATTATGGGTATAGACACGCTGACGGATCACTTCGATACCATCTGTGCTTGGTAAAACCTTAGAAAGAAGTTTGGCAATATTTTCCGGTTTGCTCAGTTCTTCCTGCGTTTCACCCGGCATAACCATAAATTCAAACCGGCGAATACCATGTGGCAATGCGGCTGATACATAAGGACGAACCGGATCACAACATAAGTAAATATGTGGTGTAGCAAGCGGATCATTCTCAAGGTCAATCACGATCCATTGATTCGGTGCGGTTTCACCTTCAAAGGCAATGCCCAGGTTGCGGCGCACATAAGAATTACCGCCATCACAGGCAATCAGATATTGAGCGCGGATGGTTTTTGCATCGCCCTCTTTATTTTGCAGATTGAGTGTTACGCCGTCAGCATCTTGACTAAACTGGGTCAATTGACGAGAAAATAGCACTTGGGTGTTTTTATATTGCTTTAAGCCTTGCAGTAGGACGTTATCGACTTGTGGCTGAATAAAGGCATTACGGCGCGAGAAACCAAACTCACGTGTTAAAGGCTGAATATCTGCAAAACAGCGACCTTTAGGCGTCAAGAAGCGCATCGCATGATTCGGAGTGGTATGCGGTAAGACTTGATCGACTAAACCCAAAGATTGAATGGTACGTAAGGATTCATCATCGATTCCAATCGCACGTGGATAATCAATCAAACTATCCAGTTGCTCGACAATCGTGACAGTTACGCCTTGCTTGCTCAGATAGTTGGCAATGGTTAAGCCGACAGGGCCGGCGCCCAGAATTGCCACTTCAGTAGTGTAATTAGTATTGCTCATAGCGAATGTCCACTCAATTGACTTGCATTTGATGCTATTAAGGGACAGTTAGAAGCCAGAAACAAGTTAGGCGATAGTAGCTTAAGTAATATGGATAATATTGGATTGAAATAGGTTTTTTTTAAATAAATAGTTGATTTTAATTATAAAAATAATAAAAATTTGATAGCCTGTATTAATTCTATGATCAGTTTTGACTATGGTGATAAATAGATTTTGTGCAATAAAAATGCTGAACCAGCATCAAGCATGATTCAGCATAGAATAATATCGGGGGCAGTATAGGACAAAGCCTACTGGAGAATTACTGTCCCTGATATCTTCATTGAAGGATTAAACGAGTTGTTCAATCACTTAACGTGCAGCAGGTTTTGCAGGTGTCGTAGTTTCCGCAGCAGCTTCAGAGGCAGCAGGCTGCTCTGCAGATGCGCCTGCAACAGGAGCATTCGATTCAGGTAATTCCTGGGTAGTCACAATCACTTTTTCTTCTGCAGTGGTGGTTTTCGCATCTGTAGTTTTACTATCAGCAAAACTGGTGGCTGCAGCAGCAGTAAGCGTAGTGGCAAGTAAGATTTGTGCATATTTCATTTTTGGCATCCTTTTATTCATGTCATGTAATCTGCCGAGCTGACCATCACATCAATTCGACAGATGCCCATCCTAAGCACTGAAATTTTACTGAGCAAATCAATTAACAAAAGCGACACGCAGGGAATAACCCAGCAGATACAAAACTGAGAAAGTTGTTTTATTTTTGTTAATTATGCGGATTTTTATTTAATGAAAGTGTGTGTGAATATTTCAAAAATCCAATTTGAAATAAAAGTTAACATAGAAAATTGGTAATTTGGGATCATTCCATTAATTTTTATCTCTGTGATTTTCACGCCGTGTTTGCGAAGAACACGCATTTTAAAGTCATACTGTGCTTTATAATGCAGAGTATTGCTATTTCTATTCAATCTCTTGAGAGTCGATTTTGAAAATTCTGTCAGCGTCGCAGGCTATTCCTGTCCATATCATTTCCGGATTTTTGGGTGCAGGTAAAACCACACTACTCAAACATTTATTACAGCAAAAACCGGAACAGGAAATCTGGGCTGTGCTAATGAATGAATTCGGCCAGATTGGGGTAGACCAGCAGTTATTGCCGCAAGATCAGGGTTATGCGGTCAAAGAGCTGTTGGGTGGTTGTCTATGTTGCAGTAGCCAATTGCCGATGCAGATTGCCTTGTCACGCCTGCTGTCAGAAGTGAAACCGGATCGTCTGTTTATCGAACCTACCGGACTGGGGCATCCTGGCCAATTACTGGAACAGCTGACCGAACCGCACTGGCAGAGTCATTTAAACATGCAGGCATTGGTCACAGTGGTAGATGGTTCACGTTTGCATGATCGAGACTGGACTCAGCAAAACCTGTACGCAGACCAACTCAAGGCAGCGCATATTGTGGTGATTTCACATACTGACTTGATGACAACCGCAGACCACGCAGCACTCACGCAACTTCAGACAGAATATCAACCTTATGCCCAACAGTGGTTGTTCACCGAGCATGGACAACTCGATATCGAACTGATCAAGCAGGACTATCGGGGTTCCGCCCGTCAGATTCAGCCTTTGTTAAAACAGCAACAGATCACCCGTTCAGCAGATACGCCCTTAGTGATTCAGCAAATGCCTTATCATTATGTAGAAAGCGCGCAGGGTTATCAGGTTGCGGGCTGGAAATTGCCAAAACGCTGGCAATTCAATTTTTATGATCTGCTGGATCTGCTCTGTGAACAAAAAGACTGGCTCAGAATCAAGGGAATTTTTAATACGGATCAAGGCTGGAAAAGCTTTAATTTTAATCCTGAGCAGTTTAACTATCAGTCGGCAGATGAAGGCATTGATAACCGGGTAGAAGTGATTTATCAACAGTCACGGGATTGGCTGGCCTTTGAAACTGCCCTGATGCAATGTCGTATGGATCCAGAGAAATAATGGTACTGTTTCTAGTGCGCTGAATGAATTATTGGCCTAAATCTGTTCAGCAAAATAGTGCTAAATCTTATATGCTAGGCGCCAAATTTGAGGATTATGTGATGGCGTTAAAAGCGACGATTTATAAGGTTGATTTGAATATTGCGGATATGGATACGCATCGTTATGAGGATTATCAGCTGACGATGGCGCTGCATCCTTCAGAAACCATTGAACGCTTGATGGTGCGTATTCTGGCCTATGCACGCTATGCCGATGAAGCACTGGAATTTACCAAGGATCTGTTTGAAACCGATGAACCGGCACTCTGGGAAAAGGATCTGACCGGGCAACTGGTCAAATGGATTGAAGTCGGTAGCCCGGACGAAGATAAAGTCAAAAAGGCCAGTGCGCGTTGCAAGCAGGTCGCAGTCGTCACCTATGGTTCTGCGGTGGATGAATGGTATAAGCGCAGCAGCAAATTAAAAATCTTAAAAAATGCGGAAGTGTGGAAGTTATCTACCGCAACCACCGACGCATTGCCACAGTTATGCGAACGCACCATGCAGTTACAGCTCAATGTGATGGATGGTGAATGGACCTTGATTGGCGATCAGGGCCAGGTGCTGGTGGAGTGGGAACAGTTACAATAAGGCCAAATAAGGATGCAAGTCTGGACTTGTATCCTGTAGCTCAAATTGCGTATATCTGAGGGATAAGAATACGCAGGGTTGCACCATGTACCATGAACTTTATGATTTACTGCTGGCTGTCGCGATCGGCGCAATTATTGGTGCAGAGCGTGAGTATCACAGTAAATCTGCCGGACTGCGTACCATGATTATGGTCAGTCTGAGTTCCTGTTTATTTACCATTATCTCCCTGAAAATAGGCGTGGCCAATCCTGACCGGCTGGCCGCCAATGTCTTGACTGGACTGGGTTTTCTAGGTGCTGGTGTTATCCTGAAAGATGATAACCGTATTTCCGGGATTACCACCGCGACCACCATCTGGATGACAGCTGCACTCGGCATGGCGGTCGGTGCAGGCTATGAACTCTTAAGTATTTGGGCTACTTTTATTGTCATGGCGGTGCTGGTTCTATTGATGTATGTCCAGCGCGGCATTGAATCTCTGAATCAGGAACGCAGCTATGAAATCGTCTGCCCATTTGATCAAAATGATTCCAATCACTACGAAATGCTATTTAAACGTTATCAGTTAAAAGTAGTGCATTCCTCACAAAAAAAAATGGATCAACAGATTGTCGGACGCTGGATTCTGATGGGGTCGGCCAAGAATCATCAAGAATTAACCCAGTATTTACTCAATGATAAGAATATTCAGGAACTCAGCTTTTAACCTATCAATGGCCCAGACTTAAAAAAACAGAGCAATCCGGTTTATACTGAGCTTTGAATTTTATGCCCCTCTCAGGTAAATAACCATGATCAACGAACTTGAAATTATTGATTTAAAAGTAGGCGAAGGTAAAGAAGCGGTAAAAGGTGCCTTAATTACCACGCACTATACCGGCTGGCTGGAAGATGGAACCAAGTTTGATTCTTCTCTTGACCGCGGTAATTATTTTGAAACCGTCATTGGTACCGGTCGTGTGATCAAAGGTTGGGATCAGGGGATTCTGGGAATGAAAGTTGGCGGTAAGCGTAAGCTGATGGTGCCTGCACATTTGGCCTATGGCGAACGTAAAATGGGTAAAGTCATTCCAGCCAATTCCAACTTGATTTTTGAAATTGAACTGTTTGATGTGAAAACACGTGATTAAAATGATTTAACTAGCTGAATATAAAATCTATTTTTTATTAGAATATGTACGCTGGTTCCGGTGCAGTTGCTTCAAAATAGGCTGTGCCGGAGAAGCTACAAAAAACATCTAAAAAGATTTGAAATCAAAAATATTCCTTGTAAATTATAAGAATAATAAAGAATTATCTTGAGATAGAACGTATTTGCATAACTCGATAAGGAATGTCTGTTTTTTCGTATTTGTCTGGGCCTTTAGCTGGATGACTTGGATTACAAGTTCAGCAATCGCCCATGATGAGCTCCCGTCGCCGTCATTTCAGCAGCAATCTCACGACCATATTACTGAAGTCCATTTTACCGAACATAGCTCTAGTTCTTTGCAGGGAAAATGGCTGTTTTATCCGAGCCAGTTTATTATTCAGCCCAGCTCTGTACTCCAGTCAAAAACAGTTGAATTACCAGCCTCTTTTAAAACTCTGGCGGGTTCAAATTCTGGCTATGGTACCTTTATTGGCTATTTTAAAATTCCGAAAGAATTTCTCGGGCGACGCATCGCGATTCGGATTCCGACCCAATACGGTGCCTATCGGGTATATGTCAATGGACAGTTTATTGTCCGGCTCGGAGAAATCAGTACCACACCTGAAAAACAAGTGACTGAAAAAGCACCGCGTATTGGCTATTTTGTTTCAGACACTGAATATATTACTTTAAGCATTCAGGCCTCAAATTATACCCACTTGCATGGCGGTCTCGAGCGACCGATGCAGATCGGCGTTGCAGGTACCATCAATCGCCAATTCCAGCAGCTCATGATGACTATTGCCATGGTTTGCGGCGCGGTACTTGGGGTGGGAGTGTTTACCATTCTATTTTCGGTATTCAGGGGATCACGGGAACGTAACAGTAAAAGTATCTTTGTTTTTGGCTGGTTTATTGTCTTTTTGGCCCTGCATAATCTGTTTTCTGCACCTTATGCCTATTCGGTATTTACCAATATCAACTGGTTGTGGGGAACCCGCTTAGAGTATCTGTTTACTTTTATTGCTGCCTTCTTTTTTCTCAGCTATATGCATCTGTTTAACCGGCGCTATCTAAATCCGGTGATTTATTATATCGCAGTGGCATTACTGGTCTTTAACATTACTTTCACCCTATTTTCACCTCCTGAGATATTCGAACGTCTGGCCCTATTTAGTGCGATTTTCGCCTTGGTTATCATCTGTAATTTTATTTACGGCTTTTATCAGACCTTACGTTATAAAGAGCATTATTCACGTTTAAATCTGATTGCGATTATTTTCCTCTGTGTCACCTTTTTGAATGATTATCTGTTGCTGATCAATGTAATTAAAACAACGCATCTGTTCTTTATCTCAACCAGTATCTACGCCTTATTAATCATGTTTCAGCAGTCCAGGCATTATGCACATCAAACTTATGAGACTGAACAGCTGAACCTGAACCTGATCGCCCTCAATAATTCGCTCGATCAAAAAGTTAAAGAACGCACCCAGCAGCTGCGTGAAGTAAATGCCAAACTGGAACAGCAGATGAACATTGATGCGCTGACTGGGGCTTTTAACCGGCGTGCCTTAAATCATGAAATCCAGCAGCAGTTTTTATAGACCCAACAACAGCCGCAACATACCTTGATTTTTGCCATGCTCGATGTCGATTTTTTTAAAAACTATAATGACTACTATGGCCACTTAAAAGGCGATGAAATCCTGAAAAATCTGGTCAGGATTATTCAGTCTGCTTTGCCATCGTCTGGCTATCTGGCACGTTATGGTGGTGAAGAGTTTGCGATTCTGCTCACTGGAATACCGGTTCAAACCGCCCTGCAAAATCTGGAAAATGTGTTAAACCAGATTCGGGAACAGCGTATGCAACATCTGAATCGGCCAGATGAAAAAGATTATGTTACGGTTAGTATGGGCGCGGCCTGGGTTGAACAAAAACATGGCTATGCAGATATTCATGAATTGATGAAAGCGGCAGATGTGCAGCTCTACGCCGCCAAACAGGCAGGGCGTGATCAATTAAAAATTGAAAAAGAGGCCGATTAAAAAACATATTTATACAGATAACGCGATTCATCTTCTGACTCGGCAGAATGGGGATGAAAGCCGCAGTGTTGATAATAACTTAAGGCAGTTTGAGTAGACTGTATTTCAATCTGATGAATTTTTTTCTTTAATAAAGCGTGATGCATTTGATGAAATAACTCGGTGCCAAACCCCAGCCTTTGGCAGTGTTGGGCCACATAATGCATCCGGATTTCTCCAGCATCACTGACCAATAAGAACCCGACGACCTTGTCATAGATGAGATAAACCCAGCAATCGTTATACAGCATATCGACAATCAGGCTGGCATGATCAAATTTTTCTAGCCAGGTTTGAATTTTGCTTTCTTCACGCTGATGATCCAGTACACAGGACTGAATGCTGTCATGAATGACCTGAATAATTTGAGGTATATCTTCGACCCTCCCTTCACGAATCATAATATTATTCATTTTCTCGAACATTTATAGGGAAGGTTTATTTGATAAAAAAGAAGAGGGTAAAAAACAGAACAATATTGTAGTTTTTTGAGAATCTTTACTGTGATTTATCAATGTGAAGATCGGTTCTGTTGCTGATTTGTTCTGTTTGTTTATCTCAAGTTCTTCAATCTCATTACAGCGTTAAAAATAAAAAATCAAAGCAAATCCATTTTTAAATAAATCGAAGTTTGAATCTGGGCACAAATGAGCAAGCAGAGAAGATAAATAGCAAAAATAAGCCTCAAGTTTGCACTGTATAAAAAATAGACGTATGCTGAGTCAAAAGGGACTATTCAAATGAATCTTGATCCTATAACCATAAAAATAAAATGAGTCACATGAGATCATCAACCATGCTGAAATTACTGCTCCTGTTATGTGTGTTATTCATGTTGAATGCTGCCTGGATCGTAGGCAGAAAGATCTATAAAGCTCAGCGCCATCTGGCGCGTCAGCGTCCAGAAAAACCGGCACAGATTTCCAGCATGACAGAGCAAGAGGTCATCGAGCAAGAGCAGCAAGTACATCTGGTAGATGCTTATGAACTGGAGCTGTTTGACGATGTGGCACAGCTATTCTTTCAACAGCAAGTGCATATTGAGAATCGGGCACAGGCCGAACAATTACAGCAAGAACTATTACAAAAAATGCCGATGCACAGTGGCACCCAGATTCATCAGATGGATTTAGGGGAATGGTCTATTTTCTGGAATTTTTATGATCAGTCACTGGAATATTATGTCGGTCGCTATGGCGTATTCTATGCACATGTCGACCGTTTTGGAGAAGAGCACCGGCATGAAATTCGCAGGGAACTTTTGCATTCTGACTGTGCTTAGAACACCACTTTCAGTCATTCTGTACGATTGAAGATCTCAGACTACGTACTTAAGCCATTGCAATTCAGAAAAGGTATCTCATGCCTTAGCTCAGATTTTTTCTGCCGCTTGGCGGAAATAGCCCATATAATTTATCTCCTTTAAGCCATAATCTTGTGCTAGAAAAACCTCAAAACTCGAGAGTCGTATCCTTGAAATAGTCATTTAAAATGTACGAAGTCTGGCGAGCAATGATCCGGACTAAAAAGGCAGAAATACTATGATCATTGATTTTCATCAAGCACAATTACAGAAGTTTATTGCACTGGCGATGAAGATCGAAGCTGAGCCTGAACTGTATTTGCAGTTTGATTCTGTGTCTGATTTTTATAAGGCTGACTGGCTGCAGGCTTTCCCAGCTGGAACTGAATAGTATGTTTCCGGTCTAGATGATGGTGCCGATGAGTTTCATGCCGTGATTTATTATGGCGAAGCGCAGCTACAGATCAGCTGTGGACAGGCACAGCTTTCAGTAAAACTATGTTGCAAACATTGACCGGGCTGCCGGAATTTCCCGATAAAAGAATAATGACATCCGCTATAAAGTTGATATAAATTGCAGAGTCATCTCTGTATCTGATTTTTATTCGCATCAGCCGAGAGTGGCATAGGCGAATATCGTAATAAAAATAAGGAAAAAATAGCATGGCACATCAGTTCACCGTGAAAGCAATTATCAATGGCGTGTCTATTGATGAATTTAAGCGTTTGGCCAATGATATTCGTTTGCATGAGGCAGTTTGCCATCGAATTCCTGCGCAAAACTTGGAAATCCTGGTTTCGGAAAAGCAGGGGCATATGTATACCCTGAAACGCGCTTATAATCTAGATGTTAATATTCCGGATATCGCAAAAAAATTACTCAAAGATGCCTTCCGTTTGCAGCGTACCGATGTCAGCGATCTGAATGAAATGACTTCGACGGTACAACTCGGTGCGAACTTGCCGATCGAAGCCATCTGTCAGCGTGCAGTTACCGGAGATGAAGACCAGATCCAGTTTCAATTAAACTGGACAGTCAAAGTCAAAGTGCCTTTGCTCGGTGGCATGCTAGAAAAGCATGCGGAAGGTGAGATTCGTAAATTTAGTGAAATTGAACTCAGCATCGTCGAAGATGAATTGCGTAAAGGTCTCACCGCTTGAAGCAATCAAATAGTGTGATCGACCTAATTTAAAAACTGATTAGGTAGACGCTGGGTAGTGGTAGCTAATTGGGCGGTAGATCACCATTTTCAGTGTATTGCCACTATCCAAGAAACCCAGCTTAAGTGCTGATAAAGTTTGCCGTCACGTTAATGCTGATGGCCAGAATGGTGGTATTGAATCCGTAGGCCAAAAGCAAATGTAGGGTATTGAGAACCCGCATGGATTGGCAAGTAATGGATACATCTGCAGTTTGCGCAGAAGTCCCGATGATATAACTAAAATATAGAAAGTCCGGATAAGTCGGTCTTGCGGTATTGGGGAAATCTAGTCCGCCTTGTTGCTGTTTGTCGAGCGCTAGATAAAAGTCATGTGCATAATGAATTGCAAAAATCGTATGCATCAAGAACCAGGCTGAAATAATGGTCAGAACTGATAAGATTAAATGACCGGTTCGGACGGTAGTATCTTTGGGTAAGTGATTAATTCCAATAATAATCGTAATAAAACACATGATTAAGGCAAGAATCACCAGAAACAGAATGATCCATTTACTGGCATCCTGTTGCATGGCACGTTACAGAATATGAGCATGATCAATACGCCAGAGTTTTTTGATGGTAAAGCCTAAATACGCATAAATGGCAATATTCCAGCTGATTAATAGACAGCTGGACCCGCTCAAAGGGGGGGGCTGTCTATAAAATCAGATAAAATCCAATGATGGCTGGGAAAATAATAAAGAAATACAGACGGGATGAAGTGCCGTTTTTATAGATTGAAGAAGCTGCATCATGCCATTTATATTTGTTTTGCTGACTTCTCAAGATCCTAGCACAGAACCGTTTGCAATAAAGAAGATTGCACCGGCCTGAGTATCAGCCTCAGTTATTTCCTCTACGACATTTCTTCCTAAAGGTGTCGAACTAATTTGACTGCGCGGATCGCGCAGCAGGCGTGATCATCTCAATAAATTTTTTTCTGAACCGAGGTTTAGATCGATTGAGCAGGTTGTTAGATTGCAGTGCCATAAGCAAAGACTTCTACCATGCCACCTTGCATACCGAGTTCTGTGGTGCTGAGCCGAATGCCCATAATCTGAGTCGCACCGATTTTTTCGGCCTCGAGTTTTAATCGCACAATTGCTTCACGTCGTGCGCGTTCTACTACACTTTCATAGCTGGTCAGACGGCCACCGAGCATATTCTGCACATTGGCAATCGCATATTTAAAATAATCATGAGAAATGACCACATTGCTGCTGATCATCTGTCCGGAATATTCAGACACAGCGAAGCGGCTATTGTTCATCCGGATATATGCCAGGCGTTGTTCCTGTTCATCCAGATAACGAAAATGTTTACCTTCGTTATAACGACCAAAGCCGAAACCGACACTAAACAGAATGGCAAAAATGATGATCTGGAGAATTAAACCATCCATGTTTTAATCTGCCTGCGGAAAAGGGTCGGGCAATTTTGGCATGATCGGATCAACCACTACGGCTGTCCCATAAACAAAGAGTTCAGAAGCACCTTGGGCAATATTAGAGGTCGAGAAACGTATGCCGACAATTGCATTGGCACCCATGCTGCGGGCTTTTTCAATCATGCGGTTCATGGCTTCCTGACGGGATTCTTCCAGCAGTTCAGTATAGGCGGTAAGCTCACCACCGACAATATTTTTCAGGCCGGCCAGTAAGTCACGTCCGACATGTTTGCTGCGTACGGTACTGCCATACACCACATCAATTTGCTGGCGAATGGTATGTCCCGGGACAGATTCCAGATTGCTAAGTAACATGTGCATGTTTTCTAAATAAATCGCTAGTCTATGACAATAGGAAAACTGCCTTGAAAATGCAATAAAAAAAGCCCACTGAAGTGAGCTTTTCTTGATCTATCTGGAATTTACTGGGCGGGTTGTTCTGCCGCACGGCGCTGTTCAGACACAGACGGTGTATTCGGCAGGGTGTCCGTGGTGTTGACTTTCAAGCCGCCACCCAGGGTTTTGTAGACTTCAACCTGATTGTTCAGATTGGCCTGTTCAAGCAATAACAAACCTTGTTCTGCTGCATAAGACGCACGCTGTGCATCCAGTACAGTCAGATAGCTGTCAATTCCGGCGCGGAAACGTGCCTGTGACAAGCGATAGGTGGTGTTGGTTGCTTCGACCAGGCGGCGCTGAGCTGCAAGACGATCACCAATATTCTGACGTACCGCCAAAGCATCATTCACTTCACGGAAAGCAGTCTGAATCGACTTTTCGTAATCTGACAAGGCAATTTGCTGATCGGTTTCAGAAATACGGATATTGGCCTGACGGGTACCCCAATCAAAAATTGGAATATCCAGACTTGGACCAAATGACCAGGCAAAACTACCTGATTTAAACAGGTCGCCTAAATCAGTAGAGGCATAACCTGCTGAACCAGTCAGACTAATCGTCGGGAACAAACGTGCACGTGCTGCCGCAATATTGGCACCTGCCGCAGACAGGCGGTATTCTGCTGCACGAACATCTGGACGGTTGATCAATAGATCACTTGGCAAGCCTGAACCCAATGCAGTATTGGAAGTGATGCGGGTCACGCGTTGTGCTGGTAATAAATTCGCAGGCACTTGCTGACCGACCAGCAGGTTTAACAGGTTTTGTGCCTGTGCCACCTGAGTCCGGTAATTCGCAACATCATTACGTGCTGTTTCAACCGAGATCTGTGCCTGACGCACTGGAAGCTCGCTATCAATCCCGACATCAAAACGTTTCTTGTTCAGATTAAACGATTCAAGCTGAGCTTTTAGTGTTTGTTCAGCCAAAGCCAGATTGGCATTGGCAAACGAATAGCTGAGCCAAGCCTGAGACACCTGACCAATCAAGGCAATTTGCGTCGCATCTCGCGCACTTTGGGTCGCCAGGAAACTATCCAGTGCATTGTCACGCAAGCTGCGGACACGTCCCCAAAAATCCAGTTCATACGCAGTTACACCCAGTCCGACATTATAAGTCGTCACTGCACCACGATTCTGGGAATTCATGGTGTCCTGGCGCAATACGCTACCACTGGCACCAATCGTCGGTAACTGGTTGTTTTCAGTAATCTGATACTGTTGCTGAGCTCGTTGAATATTGAGGGCAGCAATACGCAAATCACGGTTATTGTTTAATGCCAGATCCAGCACCTGTAACAGGCGCTGATCAGCAAAAAAGTTTTTATAACCTTGTTCTGCTACAGAAGTACCAGACGCATTGGTATAGCTGCTCGGGATATCTGCCTGCGCAACCGGCTCTGGACTACGCATGCTTTGACAAGCCGTCAAAGCAAGCGCAAGGGCAGATACCGCAATGCTACGACCTGTAATAGACCATACATTTTGCATTACGACTTATACTCCTGATTTTGTTGTTTTGGTTTGTATTTAAAGACACTTCGAATCCACACGTAGAATACCGGGATAAAGAAGATACCTAACAAGGTCGAGCTGATCACGCCGCCGAGTACGCCATAACCGACTGAGTGCTGGCTACCTGCACCCGCACCTGAAGCCAGAGCAAGCGGTAATACACCAAAACCAAAGGCCAATGTGGTCATGATAATTGGACGTAAACGCATTTTTGCCGCATGCAAGGTCGCTTCAAATAATTCTTCACCTTGTTCCTGCAATTCTTTCGCAAACTCGACAATCAAGATCGCGTTTTTCGCAGAAAGACCAATCACGGCAATAATCGCCACCTGGAAGTAAATGTTATTCGACAGGTTCGGGTTTTGCAGCAATACCATTCCACCAAAGGTAAGTAATAATGCACCAACAATACCCAATGGCACCACCATTAGAACCGAGAACGGAATCGACCAGCTTTCATACAGGGCTGCCAGACACAGGAAGACGATCAGTAGTGACAAGGCATACAGGAACGGCGCCTGTGCACCAGATTCACGCTCTTCCAAAGACAGACCTGTCCATTCGAAGTCGAAACCTTGCAAGCCCATTTCTGGTAACTTCGCCACGATTTCTTCCATGGCCACCATCGCATCACCTGAGCTGATACCCGGAGCAGGTGTACCCTGAATGTTCATGGACGATACGCCGTTATAACGCTCAAGACGTGGTGAACCGTAGGTCCATTCGCCTGTAGCAAACGCCGAGAATGGCACCATTTCACCGCGGTTATTACGTACATACCATTGGTCCAGATCTTCCGGCATCATCCGCGAGCCAGCTTCACCCTGAACATAGACTTTCTTGACACGACCGCGATCAATGAAGTCATTGATATACGAACCGCCCCAAGCTATACCCATGGTACTGTTAATTTCAGCAACACTCACGCCCAATGCACCGGCTTGTGCATGATCGACAATGACACGGTACTGTGGAGTATCTTCCTGACCATTCGGACGCACACCAGCCAGACGCGAGTCTTGTGCTGCTAGACCGAGGATCGTATTACGTGCTGCCAGGAGCTGGTCATGACTTTGACCACTTGCAGCTTTGAGCTGTAAGTTAAAGCCAGCCGACACACCCAGTTCAGGCATTGCAGGTAATTGTAGCGGCATGATGTAAGACGCATCTTTAACAATCATGTTCAGCGCCATACCACGTTGAATAATGGCACCGACTTGAGATTCCGGACTGTGACGCTCTGACCAGTCTTTCAACTTAATGAAAGCCAGACCTGCATTTTGTCCCACACCCGTGAAGGAGAAACCTGCCACACTAAAGACGGATTCTACATGCTCTTTCTCGTTTTCCAAGAAATAGTTGGTCATGGTGCTGACCACTTTGTCGGTACGTTCCAAGGTTGCATTTGGCGGTAACTGAACCAGCGTCATGACCACGCCCTGGTCTTCATCCGGTAGGAACGAAGAAGGCAGTTTCTGGAACAACAGCACAATAATACCCAGTACCACGGCATACACCACACCTGAGAAAATCTTGCTGTGGGTCATGCGGTTGACGCCGCCCTGATATTTCACAGAGACCTTGTCAAAACTGCTATTAAACCAGCGGAAGAAACGCGCAAAAATACCATTACTTTCCGGCTTGTTCGGATCATGCTGTTTCAGCAGGGTCGCACACAGGGCAGGAGTAAAGGTTAAGGCAACCACCAGTGACAAGACCATCGCTGTTACCAGCGTAATCGAGAACTGGCGATAAATGACCCCGGTGGTTCCACCGAAGAAAGCCATTGGAACGAATACTGCCGACAGCACCGAGGTAATACCAATCAATGCGCCAGAAATCTGTTTCATCGATTTTTCAGTTGCAGCAACCGGATCCAGATGTTCTTCCACCATGACCCGTTCGACGTTCTCGACCACAACAATCGCGTCATCGACCAGAAGACCAATCGCCAATACCATGGCAAACATGGTCAGGGTATTAATCGAGAAGCCAAAGATGTTAATGACGGCAAATGTACCCAATACGACGACTGGAACTGCCATGGTTGGAATGATGGTGGCACGCCAGTTCTGCAAGAACAGGAACATCACCAGGAATACTAGAATAATCGCTTCGATCAGAGTTTTAACTACACTCTTAATCGACAGTTCAATAAATGGTGTTGTATCAAACGCCAGTTGGTCGACCATGCCTTGCGGATAGTTCGGACGTAACTGTTTTAAGCGTTCTTCAACCGCTTGTGCGGTATCCAGGGCATTGGCGCCAGTCGCAAGCTTGATTGCTACACCACCAGCCGGTTTGCCATTAAATTTAGAATCAAACTGATAGTTATCTGCACCGAGTTCAACTCGTGCAACATCACCTAAGCGAACCTGCGCACCAGAAGTGGCATTTTTCAGGAAGATATTGCTGAACTGTTCCGGCGTTTGTAACAGACTTTGAGCCGTTACCGTCGCATTTAACACTTGTCCTTGAACTGCAGGCGCACCACCCAACTGACCTACCGCAACCTGTGCATTCTGGGTACGGATTGCAGTAGCAATATCACTTGGCGTTACTTGCAGGCTGGCCATCTTGGCTGGATCCAGCCAGATACGCATCGCATAAGAACCACCAAAGACCTGAACTTCACCGACCCCGGCTACACGGCTTAAAGGCTCAGCAATATTCGAGTTAACATAGTCTTTGATGTCATCTGCGGTCAGGCTGCTATCAGGTGAATAGAATGCCAAAACTTGTAGGAAGCTGGCACCCGATTTGGTCACCCGCACACCCTGACGCTGTACATCTTCAGGCAGCAGGGCAGTCGCAGACTGTAATTTGTTTTGAACCTGAACCTGTGCGATATCAGGATCGACACCCTGGTCAAAGTTCAAGGAAATAGACGAAGAACCATTACCCGCACTGTTAGACGAGATATAGCGCAAGCCATCCATACCGTTCATCTGCTGCTCGATGATCTGGGTCACTGTATTTTCAACAGTTTCAGCAGATGCACCCGGATAAGTCGCAGAAATGGTTACGGTTGGTGGTGCGATGGTTGGATATTGTGCAATCGGCATTTTACTGATGGTTAAAATACCCGCCAGCATAATCACCAATGCAATCACCCAAGCGAAAATCGGGCGATGAATAAAGAATTGAGCCATAAACCTTACTCCTTATGCTTTAGCAGCAGGTTTTTGTTCAGATTGTTCTTTTGCATCATCCGCTTTTTGCGCTGCACCTGGTTGTTGGGCAGCAGGTTGTACAGCACCCTGTGGTGCAGCAGCTTGAGGTTGATAAGGTTTTGGTACAACTTGCTGTTCAGGTTTTACTTTTGCAATACCATCTACAATCACTTTATCGCCTGGATTCAGACCTTCAGTCACAATCCAGTTGCTGCCTTGAGAACCAACGGTAGTCACTGGACGTGGCGTCACTTTATTGTCAGCACCGACCAGCATCGCCATTGCCTGACCTGTTGGGGTACGAGTCAAAGCTGCTTGCGGAATCAGGAAAGCATTCGGTACTTCACCCTGTACGATTTGCGCAGTGGCAAACATACCTGGTAGAAGCAGGTGATTTTTGTTCGGGAATACCGCACGTAAAGTCACGGTACCTGTTTCCGGGTTCACGCTAGCATCAGAGAATGCAAGACGGCCTTCAACCGGGTAGATACTGCCATCTTCAAGCTTTAACTTGACTTTGGTATTGTTAGAGCTGTTCAAGCTGCCTTGATTAAGCTGTTGACGTAAACGTAAAAGCTCGGCACTTGACTGGTTGATATCTACATAGATGGGATCTAGACGCTGAATTGTCACCAATGGCTCTGGCTGATTCGCTGTTACCAAAGCACCCGCCGTCACAGACGAACGGTTGGTCTGGCCTGAAATCGGCGCGCGTACAGTCGAATAGCCCAAGTTGATTTCTGCATTACGCAAAGTTGCGCGATTGGCATTCAAATCAGCTTCAGCCAGTTTGACCTGTGCCGCGATGTCATCATATTCCTGTTTGGAAATGGCATTGGTACCGACCAGTTGACGGTAACGGCCTTCCTTCACACGCAATACGCCCAGATTGGCTTCAGCACGGGCAATCGCTGCACGGGCATTGTCTACTGTAGTGCGGTTGGTACTTGAATCGATTTCATACAAGGCCTGACCTTCACGCACATAGCTGCCTTCCGTGAACAAGCGTTTAAGCACCACGCCACTGGCTTGTGGACGTACATCTGAAATTTCAAATGCTGTTGTACGACCTGAGAGCTCTACAGACTGCTCTACACTTTGCGGTTGTGCAACAAGAACACCGACTTCAGTCGGTGGCATTTGTTGTTGAGCACCAGCTTGCTGGCCCTCTTTAGGATCTTTGCTACAACCAACAAGTGCAAGACTTGTTGCCAATGCGCAAGCAGTCAGGGCAGGTGCCCAAAGCTTTGCAGACATCATTATTCCACCTCTAATTAGATTTATATCTAAATTTTCTTATTTGTGAGTCGCGCAATATCTGATCCAGACCATATACCACAACGAAATCCAAATAAAACTGATACTCCAGCCGGATATGACATCTGAAGGAAAATGTACGCCCAGATAAACTCTTGAGATCCCCATCATCAGCATCCATACCACTGCACCTATCACGATGAAGGTATAACGGGAATGTTGCCGATGGATGTAAATTGCCAAACAAGCCAGACAAGCCGCATATAGACTATGGGCACTTGGAAAGGAACTTCCAAAGCTTTCAACCAGATGCAAGGATTCTGATGGTCGGGGTCGGGCAATTGCAAATTTCAACAGCCAAGCTAGGAGAATTCCTCCGATAATTCCGATACATATAAAAATTGCGTTTGTATACTTTTTATACCACAGCAATGCAATACACCATAGCGTGGATAAAAATAATACAAATGGCATGCCACCTATTAAGGATAAGGACTGAGTAATTTGATTCCAAAACTCGGTGCGATACAGACTCATCCATTCCACAGCTTGCAAGTCGAGCTCGTTTAAAGCGGGAATATTCAGGATGAACACACTGAAAATTAAAAATAAAATACCGACAAAAAGTAACAAGTAATGCATGCCAAAAATCCTTGTCCTTTTAACCGTTCGCAGATCGGCCAATTGTCTGAAGCAAAGTGTACTTGTCAGTACACTTTTTTTCAAGTGTGCGTATTTTATGCGAATTCCATTTTTTTCGTAAGGAATTTGTTGCTAAATATAGTGTAATTATCTCAGTTTTGAGTTTTTGTCGATGTATGATTTTCGTCAATTTCAATGCTTTGCTTGGGTGGCCAGAAGAAATCACTAGGTCGGGTCAGGAAGTGCGTCATGACCAGTTTTGCCAAAGGTTTCCACTGTTCAAAACGCACCCGGCGTGCGCGTAAGGCTACAATAATCGTCAGAGTGAAACTGACAAACAAGTTGGTCAGGCCAATGAGTAACACACCCAGAAAAGACACTACGATCAAGCCGATATCGGGACCATTGATCGTAATTAGACCCTGAATAAAGTTGGCAGAGGCAAAGGCGATATGGCGAATATCCAGTGGCAGACCGAGAATAAAACCAATGGTGCCCATACTGCCGAGCATGATCCCGAAAATAAAATTACCCGCCAGTGCACCCAGATTACGTTCAATATAGTCAGCAAAACGGTAAAGACGCTCTTGCCCCATCAGCTGCGATAAACGCACATGGGCTTTCAGTCGCGGGCCGACTTTGCGATAAACGGCCATATTGTCAAAATAACCGGCCAATAATCCGGACAGGAATAAACATACTCCGGCAATCGCTGCATGTGGAATCGCCAATGAAGTAAACGGATTCAGGTCATGCAGGGTTTTGGCCGCCTTGGCATGATTCATTAAAGGTTCATGCAGCGCAAAATCCCACAGCAGGGTAATCAATGCTGCTACGGGAATTGCAATAGAAATATTGCCCAAAATGGCGACAAACTGGGTGCGAATGATATTTACAATCAGCGCGGCCAGCTCGGCAATCTGCGCCATTTTCGAGCCTTTACGCTGCTGTACAGTAGCTGCCAGTGCCGCAGCAGTCATCGCCGGTTGTTTGGTCGCTACGGTAAAATGCAGGACATGAATCAGCATAAAGCCTAGCGAATAGTTCATGCTATAGCTAAAGGCCTGCATCAAGGGAGCCATGGTGAGGCGTGTCATTAGAACTTTTAAGGTGGCCATTGTTGCGATGATGGCACCAGCACCTGCAGCCGATTTATACATGGCCAGAAAGCCTTGCTTGTCGGTACTTACATAATGTTCACCGGTCTTGCTGGCATTTTCAGTCACTTGCAAAGCCAAAAGTTCACTATTGGTGGCCAGCAGGGCCCGCACACTGCGTTCGCTATAAATTGCTTCAGTAATGTCCGCCATAAACAGGCCAATGGATTGATAACGCAGATCATCGTCATCCATCACCATATTCAGCAGAATCTCGACCCGTTCCAGACATTGTTCCAGCAGTGCCAGCATATAGGTCAGGCTAACACTGACGCCAGTCCGCTTGGTAGAACGGCGAATCTTAGCCACGACATCATGACATTGTTCCAGCATCACCAGCGCTTGTGACGCATCAGGTGGAGTAATCGAATCGACTAGGGTAACTGTGTTGTAACGTTTTTTATATTCCTGAATAAACTCGTTAATCTCACGATTCTGTACCAGAAAAGGAGATTCATATTCCATCAGTTCAGGCTGGGCATTAATAAATTCAGGGTGCAGACCAATACCACTGATCCGGTAAGATAAAATGGTCAGTGCCTTGATCAGCTGATCTTTAATCCGGGTTTTTTCAGGCTGATTGGAATGTCCTTGATTGAGAACTGCAAATAAACGTTGCCAGTCGTCTTCATCAAAATAATCCAGCCAGTATTTATCGGTACGGTGATAAAAAATCTTGCGAAATAATTCCTGAAGTTGTTGATGGTCAGGAATCAGCGGCAAGACATGTGCACCAAGGCGCTGGTTTAGCTGGTTCCAGAATCCATCTAGAGACAAAATGCCGGTATCGGAAAACAGACCAGTCTGTTTATAGCGGTTAATGATCCGCAGGGTAAAGGTTTGAAGCGTGGCAACCGCATTCGGGGTGAGTAATAAAGCCCGGATAAATGCATTGAATTTCGCTTCGATCTCTTCGGTATTTCTGCTGTCTTCAGGTCTGATTCTTTCAACCAGTTCAATCAGAAGATTTTCATCCAGCACCGCCCGAGGTTGTTCAAGCTGGTGTTGCATGTTTTGAAAAAGATCTAGAAAATTAATATGCATAGGCGAGTTTAAAAGTTACTGAATTCGGTGTAGGGCCAGTTTGGCCAGATTAATCAGGGCCTGACGATATTCGGAGTCAGGTAATGCCTGTAAGGCATCAATTGCAATTTCAGTTTCTTCTGTAGCACGTTGACGGCAATAATCCAGCGCACCAGATTCATTGACAATTTGAATGACCTGTTCCAGATGTTCCGTACCGCCAGTCGCAATACTGCGACGGATGATTTCATGTTGCTCACCGGTGGTGTTTTTCAGTGCCGCAATCAATGGCAGGGTCGGTTTACCTTCCATGAGATCATCACCAATATTTTTGCCGAGCGTGTCCGCATCGGAGGTGTAATCTAAAATGTCATCAATAATCTGGAAAGCATTGCCGAAATGTCCGGCAAAGGTTTTTAAAGGCTGACGGAATTCATCTTTATCCGACAAAATGGCAGCACCTTCGGTGGCCAGTTCAAACAGGCGCGAAGTTTTGCCATGAATAATATTCAAATAAGTCGCTTCAGTGGTTTCCGGTTGATGCTGGGATTGTAGTTGCAGTACTTCACCTTCAGCAATTTCACAGGTACCGGTCGAAAAATCTTTGAGCAACACCATGTTGTTCAGATCGACCAGCAAATCAAAAGCACGTGAAATCAGAAAGTCACCGACTAAAACCGCAGTCTGGTTATTCCAGGTCGCATTGGCCGTCGGGCGGCCACGGCGCAGGCCAGACTCATCCACCACATCATCATGCACCAGTGTTGCGGTATGCAGCATCTCAATGATTGCAGCCAGTTTGCGGTGCGGTTCTAAATTTTCAGCACCACACGCCTTGGCGGCCAAAAGGCACATAATCGGGCGCATACGTTTGCCACCCGCTTCTACCACGTGTTTGCTGACGGCCATCACTAATGCAACTTTTGAGGTAATTCCTTCATTAATGAATGTGTCCATCGCAGCAAAGTCGTTAGCAACAGGCGCGAGAATGTCTTGCTTAAAGTCGATGGTCATGTGAAAGAAAACCTCTAGTCTGGTAAATCGCAGGTCGTAGTTTAACAATTTATAACATGAGTGAAACCTAAGAAATGCATAAACTCCACTAAAAATCAGCTTTTTATAGATCTTATGTAGATTCGATCCATATTTTGAGCCATAAAAAATCAGGAAAGGTCAGGGGCGTGGCCCTATTCGTCAGGCTGAGTATATTAATCAAACTGGCCGGATTTCTGCTGTATTATTTTGTTGCTGAATATATCTTGAGTATTTGATTTGATAGAAATTATTTAATAGTTAAATAATTAGCGCATCCTGCTCATTATTATTTCAGTAAAATGGCTTGTTGTTTTTTTGAATATCCCTTAAAATCCTCGCCCTTAGATATCCCCCAGTGGCGTACGTCTTAAGTTCGATATATTCCTTTATCGGCACGACGACACGGGCTTGTTTGGAGTACATTATGTACGCAGTAATCCAAAGCGGTGGTAAACAGCACCGTGTAGTTGAGGGTGAAACCCTTAAAGTAGAATTATTGAAAGCTGAAACTGGCGCGACTATTACGTTTGATGACGTATTGATGCTTGTTAACGGTGAAAGCATTCAAATCGGTGCTCCAGTTGTTGCTGGTGCTACTGTAACTGCTGAAGTAGTTAGCCATGGTCGTCACGACAAAATCCGCATCATCAAAATGCGTCGTCGTAAACACTACCGTAAACAACAAGGTCACCGTCAATGGTTCACTGAGTTGAAAATTACAGCTATTTCAGGCTAATTACGAGGAGTAAATAGACATGGCAACTAAAAAAGCCGGTGGTTCGACTAAGAACGGTCGTGATTCGAATCCTAAGATGTTAGGCGTTAAAGTTTACGGTGGTCAAACTGTAACTGCAGGTAACATCATCGTTCGTCAACGTGGTACTGAATTCCACGCTGGTCAAAACGTTGGTATGGGTCGTGACCATACATTATTTGCTACTGCTGATGGCGTAGTAAAATTCGAAGTGAAAGGTCAATTTGGCCGTCGCTACGTATCTGTTGACGCGTAATCCGCTGAGATAGAAAAAAAAGCCCACAATTTTTGTGGGTTTTTTTATGCTTGAAAATTAATGTTCAGATTAAGCGATATTCTATAATGTAAAAATTATCCTGAAATCTTCATAATGATGAACAAAAAAACCGATTTCGAATTAATAACAATACAAAAGTTCTTATTTTCTATCATTTTAGCTTTTAATTTTCGTTTAAGATGAGCTATCAAATAAATTGCGATCACGCAAAATATAAGGGTGAAATTATGAATATGCTTCGTAAAACCGTCTGTGCTATGGCTCTGGGTGCAGTGACTTTAGCACCGGTGATGAGTACAACCGTGTTTGCTGCACCTGTGGCAGCTTCGGAGCAACAGGCAACAGCCAGTCTGGTCAAACAGCTCAATCATGTGCGTAGCATGACGGCAAATTTCGAACAAAGCACCAAGGTAACCAACCCGAGAGCGACCCAGAAAAAAGGTTTGACTGCACAACATATGAATCAAACCTTTAAAGGGGTGATGAAAGTCGCGCGTCCGGGTAAATTCTATTGGGAAACGACCGCACCGTCGAAGCAAGTCATTGCAACCACGGGTAAAACCGTATGGATTTATGATCCGGACTTGCAGCAAGCCGTTCGTCAAAGCTTAGATGAGCAGGTTGCCAATACGCCAGCGTTATTGCTGTCAGGAAACACCAGCCAGATTATGCAGTCTTACCGGGTGACTCAGCCAAATAAAGGCAAAACCTATTATACGCTGTATCCTAAAAATACCGATGGTGTGTTTGAAAGCCTGACCATTAGCTTTGGCGCGAACAAAGCACCAAGCTTGATGATCTTGCAGGATTCATTGGGACAAACCACCAATATCAAATTTAGCAATGTAAAAGTAAATAACAGTATTCCAGCCTCTACCTTTAATTTTACCCCACCAAAAGGTACGGACATCATTGATCAATAAGCATCAATATGAACCAACTGAAAAAGCAACCTTTCGAGGTTGCTTTTTTATTGCCAATCATCGGGATTGTTTTGGACAGACTACAAGGTTCAGCTATATCTAAACACGAGAGCATCTTAGAATAAATAAAAGTCGAGTCAATGAAATTGCAAAATTTTGGGAGCTCAGGATGAAGATTAATCTATTTAAAACTGCTGAAATTTACGCTGTTTTATTACTCACTGTAGGTATGTTGGGTTGTCAGCCTCAATCTAGCTCAGTGGCAACGCTGGCACAAACAGATCGGGTTGTGCAGATTGAAGGCAAGACCGTTCCTGTGAAAGGGGCAGCCAAAGTGGTATGTGAAATAGAAGGTTGTGTACGCTTTGGTCTACAAACGGTGGACAGCAATATTGACTGGATTAATCAATATTTTATTGAGCGCATTCAGCATACCGAACCTGTTGCATTCACCAAAGTTACCCAGAAAAATCCTAAAAAAGCCGATGAACCGCATTATCTGGATCAGCGCTTTATCAAAGCGGAATTTGTCGGTCAGCGTGCCCATCTGGCGACTTTTGCTTTAAAAAGTTCCAATCTGGCAAGGAATAAAAATGCTTCTCTGAAACATGTGGAATATATCAATTTTGATCTAAAACAGAACAAACGTTTGGCTTTGTCTCAACTGTTATTAAATGGCGGTGAGCCGAAACTGCTGAATGCGATGTATCGAACCAATACTCAATGGCTGAATACGCAGGGTATTCAACAACAGCAGTTAAAATTGAGTGATAACTATTATTTTGATACAACAGGTCTGGTGATGGTGTATCCGGCAGGCGAACTAGCTCCGGCAGCAGCAGGAATGCCTGAATTAAAAGTGTCATATGCGGATTTAAATGAAGTGATTCGCCCTGAATATTTAGCCATTTTGCAGCAGACAGCTTCCTAAATATTGTGCTAATAGGACGCAGCCGTGGTCTTGGTCACTGTATTTTTTAATGCTAAGAGCTTACACTATAGCCAGTTTTTTTCTTCTGCAAAGATTGATTATGATCGACCCGAAATTACTCAGAAATAATATTGAGGCTGTAAATGTAGCCTTGGCAAAACGTGGTGTTCAACTCAATGTTGAAGAGTGGGCATCCCTAGAAGCACGCCGTAAAGAGATTCAGTCCAAGACAGAAACACTGCAAGCTGAACGTAATGCCGGTGCCAAACAAGTCGGTCAAATTAAAAAAGCAGGTGGCGACGCATCTGAAATCATGACTCGCATGTCTGCGATTGGTGATGAAATCAAAGCGGCTGAAGCAGCACTGGCTGAACTGCAAGCTGAGCTTGAAGAAAAATTATTATCTATTCCAAACTTGCCAGATGAAGCTGTGCCTGAAGGTAAAGACGAAAGCGATAACGTGGAAATCCTGAAATGGGGTACACCGCGTGAATTTGATTTCGAAATCAAAGACCATACGGATCTGGGCGAAATGATGGGCGGTCTTGAATTTGAAACCGCGACCAAATTAACTGGTTCACGCTTCAGTGTATTGAAAGGTCCATTGGCGCGTTTACAACGTGCCATTACCCAGTTCATGCTAAATACGCATACTGATCAAAATGGTTATACCGAAGCCTATGTGCCTTATCTGGTCAATGCAGATTCATTGCGTGGGACTGGTCAGCTGCCTAAATTTGAAGAAGATCTGTTTAAGCTGCAGGGCGAAAAAGAGTTTTATCTGATTCCAACTGCTGAAGTGCCAGTGACGAATTTCGTACGTGATGAAATTATTGATGCAGACCGTCTGCCACTGAAATATGCAGCGCACACGCCATGTTTCCGTAGCGAAGCAGGTTCTTATGGTCGTGATACCCGCGGTTTGATCCGTCAGCACCAATTCGACAAAGTCGAAATGGTTCAAATTGTGAAGCCTGAAACTTCGATGCAAGTGCTTGAAGAATTGACTGGCCATGCTGAAGGCATCTTACAGGCACTTGGACTTCCATATCGTAAAATTTTACTTTGTGGTGGTGACATGGGCTTTGGTGCGACCAAGACTTATGACTTGGAAGTTTGGGTACCAAGCCAAAATACTTACCGTGAAATTTCATCTTGTTCAAACATGGGGGATTTCCAGGCGCGTCGTATGAAAGCGCGTTACCGTGCTGATCAGAAGAAAACTGAATTTGTGCATACCTTGAATGGTTCAGGTCTGGCCGTGGGTCGTACTTTACTTGCAGTGATGGAAAACTATCAACGTGCCGATGGCTCCATTGAAATTCCTGAAGTATTACGTCCATATATGGGTGGTGCGACTTATATCGACTAATTGTCGATCTCAGCATCCCTAAATGTGCATGAAAATTGCATAGACAGTCAGATTTAAAATTTTGAGGTAGTTCGTGGATATTTTTCCAATCTCGTTAAAGTTGCAACAGCAACCTTGTCTGATTGTCGGTGGTGGACATATTGCATACCGTAAAGCACTTCTCTTACAAAAAGCAGGGGCAATCATTCATGTGATTGCGCCTGAAATTGAAGAGAGTCTGCTGCGAATTGTGCAAAATAGCCAAGGACAATATGTGCAGGCGGCTTTTCATCCTAAAGTTGCGTTACGTTCATATCGACTGGTGATTGCGGCGACTGACGATGCGGAGACCAATCGTCAGGTCTTTGAACTGTGTGAAGCGGAAAATGTCCTGGTCAATAGTGTTGATGATCCGCCGCATTGCCGGTTTATGGTGCCAGCGATTATTGATCGTTCGCCATTGGTCATTTCGGTGGCATCGAATGGTACGTCGCCCGTGTTATCACGGCAGATCCGAACTCAGCTGGAAACGACTATTCCGCATGGTATGGGCAAGCTGGCTGAATTTTCAGGAAAATGGCGCAGTGCGGTTAAGGCTAAAATTGTCAATCCGGATGAACGCCGTATTTTCTGGGAAGATTTATATGCCAGTCCGCTAAAAGAACAGGTGTTCAACGACAATATCGCGGAAGCAGATCGCCTGATCGAGCAAGCATTACAAGAATGGCAAAAGCCAAAAGGTGAAGTCTACTTGGTCGGTGCGGGTCCGGGTGATCCAGAATTGTTGACCTTAAAAGCCTTACGTTTGATGCAGCAAGCCGATGTGGTGATTTACGACCGACTGGTTTCAGCGCCAATTATGGAGCTGTGCCGTCGTGATGCGGAAAAGATCTATGTGGGTAAGGCACGTTCCAATCATGCGGTTCCGCAAGATGGAATTAATGCCTTGTTGGTGAAATATGCCAGTGAAGGAAAGCGGGTTTGTCGTCTGAAAGGCGGAGATCCATTTATCTTCGGGCGTGGCGGTGAAGAGATTGAAGAGCTATTTGCTGCTGGGATTACTTTCCAGGTGGTTCCAGGGATTACCGCAGCTTCAGGATGTTCAGCCTATGCCGGTATTCCATTAACCCATCGTGATTATGCGCAAAGTGTGCGTTTCCTGACCGGTCACTTAAAAGAAGGTTCGCCAGAATTGCCTTGGAGTGAGTTGGTCTATGAAAACCAGACCTTAGTGCTTTATATGGGGTTGGTGGGACTGGAGAAAATCTGTGCAGAATTAATCGCTCATGGTCAGCGAGCCGACATGCCAGTGGCCTTGGTTTCTAAAGGTACGACGCCTGAACAGAAAGTTGTAGTAGGAACGCTTGCTGATATTGCATCCAAAGTGTCCGAACATCAGATTCAAGCCCCGACTTTGACCATTATTGGTGAAGTTGTACGCTTACGTGAACAATTGCAATGGCATGAGCGAGGATAAGCAAAGCACTGCTTTGCCCGAGCGCAAGACGAAGGCTGTGCCTGAAGTAAGAGGATAAGCAAAGCACTGCTTTGCCCGAGCGCAAGACGAAGGCTGTGCCTGAAGTAAGAGGATAAGCAAAGCACTGCTTTGCCCGAGCGC